>SHNJ01000031.1 GCA_004295055.1 Alphaproteobacteria bacterium
GCATTACGCTATTGCGCCATGATAAAAACACGGGATCATGTTCATCGATATGAATAGAACCTAAATCCAGGCTGATTTTGATTGCTTTTTCGCAACCGGTAATATTGCTGGCATCATTGCCGGTATCGGTGGCATCATTGGCTTCCACCACGTCGTCCATGGCCTGATTGGCTGGCGCGCCACCGCCACCGTTGCGGGCAGCCATGTTTCCAGCGCCGCCATTAGGATTGGCGTAGGCATTTGCTGCCGCGCCATTGGCCGGTATGGCATCCACGTTTCTGGGATTTCCGTTGTTGTTGGCTGTACAGCCGTCTCCATCGCTAAGGATTACGCCATTGCCGGCTTGCAAACGGCGGAAGACCATTTTTTTATTGCCATCAATGCCGATGTAAATGCTTTTTGTTTTCGTGGTATCTGGCGGAGTATTTGGCACGCCAGCGATTAAACCACCGCCAACGTTGATGCCGCCTTTAACCGGCACTTGAAGGGTATTTTTGATCACGACGTCATCGGCAACGGTGCTGATATCTAAATTAGTATCCGCCGATTTAATGCGGCGCAGTCCTAAAGTGGATCCGACTGGTTCTTTCAAAATTGCGCCAGGGCCTGTACCAATATTTTGCGCGCCGGTAATAACGCCACTGCTAGATCCATCAAAACCCAGTACAATCTGACCGTCATTTTCGGTCAAAGTAATGGCAGGGCTTGCCGAAATGATGCGGCGGAATACAAACGGGCTGGTGGTGCCGTCTTTGTACACTCTGGCACCGTTAGCGCCGGAGTTGGCGGCACTGGCCGAAGAGGTGCTGACGTCAATATTGATGGTGTCTGCGTTTTGGGTAATTTGGGCAGCGCCGCTGGCGGTTATAGTACGGAATTTCATCGCTTTTGGCATATCGCCAACATCGCTCTCATCCACATTGTCCATAACGTCGTCATTTTCATATTTAAAAATGCGGCCGGTTCCATTGCCTACGTTTTCAGCGGTCATTTGCGGATCGTGTTCCGGTACACAGGCAAATTCGACTTGGCCTTCATCGTTTTGGCGATAAATCAATTTTTCGCGTATTTCGTCGCAAGTTTGAACGCCGGCAACCAAGTTTGCGGCGCCTTGGCCTTGGGCGTCACGAGTGTCAGCGTCGGTTTTGGCAAATATACGGTCGTCGCTGCGATTTTGCTGTAACATTTCATTGATGGCATCGGCACTTTTTAATCTGGTTAGATTGCCTGCGAGCTCAGTGATGTCGCGGCAGTTTGTTTCAAACTGGCCGTTTTTACCGGCAACCATCAAAGCGAATGACGGCGCGGTTGCTACTTCAGTGTGCGTTGCAAAGTTAGAGTTGATGTAAAGTGGTTCCACTTCGTCGCCTTCAATTGGCGGGTCGATCGTGCCTGGTCCATTATGCCATACGCAATATTTAATAGGCGTGCCCAATGGATCGAACTGCGATCCGTAATTTCCAGGAACATAACCGGCGCCAGCATCACCGATAAAACGGCCATCTCCTTTTTTGGCGGGTTTGACTTGGAAGATGTTGCCGGTGTGCATGCTGCCATCGCGCGAAATAGAATTTGTCAGGCTATTGATGGTCGAGGTCAATTGTGCCCGGTTATTAATGGTCGCGGCTTGCCGGCTGGCGTTTTGCGTGGTGGTGGTGCTAAGGACCAAGGCGCCTGCCGTTACGGCCAGAATGGCGAACACATATCCGAGAGCAAAACCAGCGGATTTTCTGCGGTTTAGGGTACGAAATGCGACCATCTTAATTCCCCTTTTTATAAAATTATTTAAAATCAAATACTTAAAAATCACAAATGCGTGATAATATACCACCGGTATATTACTGATTAGGATACAACGTTTATATTACATTTTCGTGACGTATAACGTTTTATAAACCCGCATTGCCCAATAATTTAAAGGAATTTTGTTAATAAATAGCCAAAACAAGGTATTGGCATAAGCAAACAAGGAATTTTCCCTGGATTGCGTGGTATATATAGGTGTGCTACGCCAATACGAAGAAATTCATTAATCATTATTAAGAAGGTAGGCTTATGTCCGACATTAAGACCCGTCTCAGCAATGCTGTAAAAGAATCCATGAAAGCGCGCAATGAACACCGTACCACTACTTTGCGCATGGTGATCTCGGAAATTAAAAAACGCGATATCGATAACGAGATTAAGGGCAAACCGGCCTTGAACGATACCGAGGCAATGGCGGTTTTGCTAACTCTGGTAAAACAGCGCAAGGAAAGCGCGACAACTTTTATTCAAGGCGGCCGTCAGGAATTGGCGGATAAAGAAAATTTGGAAATCGCCATGATCGAAGAATTCTTGCCAAAGCAATTGGACGAATCCGAAGCAAAGGCGAAAATCAAGGCGATCATCGCCGAAGTCGGCGCCAGCTCGGCCAAGGATATGGGCAAGGTCATGGGCGTTGTCAAAGAACGCCTGGCCGGACAGGTTGATATGACCAAGGTCAGCGGCTGGGTGAAAGAAAGTTTGGCGGCATAATGGCCGGAAATTTTCCGCAAAATTTTTTAGACGAGCTGCGTAACCGCACCTCGATTGCGGAACTTATTGGGCGCAGCGTGAAATTGACGCGCAAAGGGCGGGAATTTTCCGGACTGTGCCCGTTTCATTCCGAAAAAACGCCCAGCTTCACCGTATCGGAAGAAAAGCAATTTTATCATTGCTTCGGTTGCGGAGCGCATGGCGATGCGATTAAATTTTTGATGCAATCGCAAAACCTGTCGTTTGTCGATGCGGTAACGCAATTGGCGGAACGGGCAGGGTTGGAAGTGCCAAAAACCCAAGGCCGCGCCGAAGATCCGGCGGAATTGGAAAAACGCAAACGTTTATTGACCTTAACCGCGCAAGCGCAAATGTGGTTTACGCAAAATCTGAATCACTCCCAATTGGGGCAGGGCGCGCGCGATTACTTGGCCAAACGCGGATTGTCGCCGCAAACGATTGCGCAATTTGGAATCGGTTTTGTTCCGGATGACCGCGATGGTTTATGGCGTGCGATGTCTAAATCCGGGATAGATGTTAATCTGGCCGCCGAAACCGGATTGGTGATCAAAGCGGAATCGCGCGAACCGTATGACCGGTTTCGCAGCCGTATCATGTTTCCGATTCATAATTTGAAAAAAGAGCCTATCGCGTTTGGCGGACGTATTTTCGGCGAGGGCGAGCCGAAATATTTGAATTCGCCGGAAACGGAATTGTTTCACAAAGGCCGCACCGTGTACGCACTGCCGTTCGCAACGCCGGCAATGGGCAAAACGCGGACCGCCATTGTGGTTGAAGGATATATGGATACAATCGCTTTGCATCAGGCGGGAATTACCAACGCGGTTGCAACGCTCGGCACCGCGTTGACGGAATCGCACGTTGAATTATTGTGGCGATATGCCGACAGAATATTGTTATGCTTTGATGGCGATGCTGCCGGGCTGCGCGCGGCGGAAAGATCCATCGAACGTATTCTGCCGCTGTTGCGCGTGGGCAAAGAAGTGCGCTTTGTTACCATTCCGGCCGGATTCGATCCCGATACCTATGTGCAGGCCAAAGGTCAAAAAGCTTTTATGGATTTATGCGCCGCCGCGGCTCCATTCCATGAAAAATTGGCCCAAGTGGAATATCATGCAAAGCCGGTGGACAGTCCGGAATCGGAACGCGATTTGTATAAACGCCTCGCGCAAAAATTGTCTTTGGTGCGGGATGAAAATTTACGCCAGGATTACCGCCGCTATATTTACGATCAATTGAAACCGTTATTAGCGTCTAATTCATCCGCGCCAGTGTCCGGGTTTGTCAAAGCGAAAAAAATCATCAAAGGCGCATTTGCGCGCAATCCAATTCCGGTGCCGCATAATATTCACCAATTGCGCAAAAACAGCGATGTCGAACGCCGCGAATCCGAAGCTTTGTTGGCGGCGCTGTTGCTGTACCCCAAATTATTGGCGGTTCATTGCGAGGATTTAGGCACGCTGTCTTTCGCCGATCATGATCTGGAAAAATTGCGCATGCGGTTGATCGATATTTCGCATCATGCCGATATTGGCGAATGGACGGACTGTTTCCATCAATTCGATTCCGCCGAACGCGATCAAGTGGAGGATATTTGCGAACGTTCCCGCCATATGTTCCGGTGGTTGCAGGAGGATAATCAATATTTAATCGAACATTGGCGGCAATCTTTGCTGGCGCACCGGACCAAACAGGATCAAGCGCCTATGCACGCGCCGCCGGAAGGCGAATTTGACGAAGCGTCATGGGAAAAATATTCCCGCCAGTTGCAGCAGGATTTGGAAGCGCAGCAAGATCTGCAAAATGCGTTGCTGGGCGCCGGCAATAAATAATCAGCGCAAATTGCACTTTTTTCGTAAAACGCCCAGCGCCAGAATTTCCGGAGAACCCTTGAATAATTCCATAAACCGCAATACGTCGGTGCTGTTGGAAACTTTTCTGCCGGTGCTGGTGCGGGTTTGGCCTCCGCGGACATGGCGTTCATGCTGGATAGCGGTGGGTGATGATGGTTTAGGCATATGATCTAAATATCGCTCTAACGCTATTTCTAAAATAAAAGCAGCTAATTTATGATTTAAGGCGTCATTAAAAGCGTCGGATAAAAAATTATGGGTGTATAAAGTGCGGACGTATAAAGACCATAACTTTCCCGGCGGCAATTTAAATGTAGGATTTTTGGATGGGCCGTTATATTCATCCACGATGCTAGCCATGATGCGTCGTCTTAAATTCAGGCGGCCATCTTCCAGGGCGGCTGATCTGGATTCATATTTTGCTTCCGGCGCATATAACAAAAATAAATCGTCGCGCGTTCTGCAAAACACAGGAATATCGGGCAAAGAAATTTTATTCATCGATCGATGCAAGCGCCTTGGTAAAATGAATGGAATCCCGGTTCGGTTATTATTTTTTTATAATTGGCCGGTAAAACCGGAAACAGGGATATATATAAAATGGGCTTTACGCACAAGCAAAATCGCCTAAACACATGAAATAAATGGCATTTTATGACTTTTCCCCGTTCCGGGCGCGATATTCGGCTTGCATAAGCCATTGAAATCCCCTAGAAAAGACGATCGCGCGGACACTGGATAGTTCCGCGCAGTACACTATTTTTATATCAGATTTTTATTTTGGGTGTGGGTAGGGGGTAGCGTTGCAATCTAATTTGGCAGTGAAAACAGGCATGAACAAAAAAAGCAAATCAGAATCAGAAGAAACTCCAGAAACCGAAGACGCCCCATTGCTGAAAAGCCAGGCTTCGGGAATGAAAAAGCTGATCGCCAAGGGTAAGTCGCGCGGCTATGTCACTTATGATGAAATCAATCAGGCTTTGCCTGCCGGCAAATTAAGCGCCGACGCAATCGAAGACGCGCTCGCGTCATTTTCTGAAATCGGCATCAACATTGTCGACGCCGATGCCGAAGATGTCGACGAAGTGATTGTCGATACGCCAGCCAAAAAAACCAAAGGCAAAAAATCCAAATCCGGAGAAGAATCTTCCGATGAAGAAGGGTTCGACAGCCCGGAAGAGGAAGAGGACGAAGAAGACGAAGAAGAAGGCGAACAGCGCGGCAACGTCAGCAACGAAGCCGGCCGCACCGACGACCCGGTACGCATGTATTTGCGTGAAATGGGCCAGGTGGAATTGTTATCGCGCGAAGGCGAGATTGAAATCGCCAAACGGATCGAATCCGGCCGCGAGATGATGCTGGGCTGCCTGTGCGAGTCGCCACTGACGCAAAAAGCGTTGGCGGAATGGCGCAGGGCATTGGACCAAAACAAAATTATGCTGCGCGAATTGATCGACCTTGATACGTCTTATGGCGCGGAAGAAGAAGAGATCGAAGAGGAAGAAGAAGCCCCGCCAGCCGCCGCAGACGAAGAAGGCGAAGAGAGCGCGGAAGAAGCAAAGGCGCAGCCGGAACAGCCGGAAGAGGAAACGCCAAGCCTGTCGTTGATGGAACAGGCGTTGATTCCGATTATCGGCGAAGCGCTGGATAAGGTGCTGGGCCTTTATAAAAAATTCCGCGGTTCGCAACAAAGCAAGATCGACGCGACCGCCAAAGGCGGAAAAATCGATCCGCGCACCGAGAAAAATTACGAAAAATTAAAAGCCGAAATCATGGCGGAAATCGTCGCCATGAAACTGGCGCAAAGCCGCATCGAACAATTGGTTTTGCAATTGTACGATATCAATAAAAAAATCGGCCAGTACGAATTGCAAATGATGCGTTGGGCCGAATCGTGCGGCGTCAAGCGCGAAGAATATATTTCCTGGTATCAATCGCAAGACCCGGAAAAAATAAGTTCCAAAAAATTCGGCAAAATGACCGGCAAGGGCTGGGCAAAATTCGCCGAAAAACACGGCGAGCAAATTGACAATATCGTCAAGGAATTTAAAGTCATCGCCGAACAGGTGATGTTACCGCTCGTCGAATTCAAACGCATCGTCGCATCGGTACAGCGTGGCGAGCGCGATTCGAACCGCGCGAAAAAAGAAATGATCGAAGCGAACTTGCGCCTGGTTATTTCGATTGCCAAAAAATACACCAACCGCGGCTTGCAATTTCTCGACCTGATTCAAGAGGGCAATATCGGCCTGATGAAAGCGGTCG
Source organism: Alphaproteobacteria bacterium (assembly GCA_004295055.1). Taxonomy (NCBI): domain Bacteria; kingdom Pseudomonadati; phylum Pseudomonadota; class Alphaproteobacteria; species Alphaproteobacteria bacterium. Next base: position 6,657 of record SHNJ01000031.1, read on the forward strand.
ATAAATTCGAATATAAACGCGGTTATAAATTTTCAACGTATGCGACCTGGTGGATTCGCCAGGCAATCACGCGTTCGATCGCCGATCAGGCGCGTACCATCCGCATTCCGGTGCATATGATCGAAACCATCAATAAATTGGTGCGTACCGGCCGCCAGATGTTGAATGAAATGGGCCGCGAACCGACGCCCGAAGAGCTGGCCGCAAAATTGCACATGCCGCTCGATAAAGTGCGCAAGGTGATGAAAATCGCCAAGGAACCGATTTCGTTGGAAACACCGGTGGGTGACGAAGAAGATTCGCAATTGGGCGATTTTATCGAAGACAAACAGGCCGTCATTCCAATCGACGCCGCGATCAACGCCAATTTGCGCGACGCCACCACCCGCGTTCTGGCCACATTGACCGCGCGCGAAGAACGGGTTCTGCGCATGCGATTCGGCATCGGCATGAACACCGATCACACGCTGGAAGAAGTGGGAACGCAATTCACCGTTACCCGCGAACGTATTCGCCAGATCGAAGCAAAGGCATTGCGCAAATTGAAACATCCATCGCGCAGCCGTAAATTGCGCAGTTTCTTGGATACGTAATCGGCCGGAATGAAATCCTATCGCAAAGAAATCATCCTGCATTTGCCAACGCGGCGCGGGTATGTGAACATCACGCCGAAGGTGGAACAATGTATCGCCGAATCCGGGATTAGCGAGGGTTTGTGCCTGGTTAATTCGATGCATATTTCATCGTCGGTTTTTATCAATGACGATGAACGCGGATTGCACCATGATTTTGAAAAATGGCTGGAAAAATTGGCGCCGGAAAAACCATATGACCAATATCGCCACAATGACACGGGCGAAGACAATGCCGATGCCCATTTAAAACGCACCGTTATGGGCCGCGAGGTGGTGGTGGCGATTACAGACGGTGAATTGGATTTTGGCCCGTGGGAACAAATTTTTTACGGCGAGTTCGATGGCAAGCGCGACAAACGCGTGTTGGTCAAAATTATTGGCGCGTAATTTGTGCGGCTTAAAGCAATAAAAATTCGATTTTAAATTTGAACTATTATTTTAAAAATAATAATTGACAGATTTTTGCCGATATGTTTTAAAAGTTAAAATTAATAACTAACATAATAAACAAAATAATAAATATAGACACGATAAATAAGGGCGCGAGAGATGAGAACACCAAAAACAGTCTATTTTTTAGGCGGATTGCAAACGCATGGGCGCGGACATAAGGCTCACGCGATCGGACAGGTATGCGGGGCCAATCGCATTAATTTTCATGTTATTGATTGGCAAAATCCGGTACACGGCCATGTGGATGAATGGGTGGGTCACATAGCCGATACGATTCCGCATTTTGCTGCGTCTGGCAAAAAAGTTTTAGTGGCTAGTTCTTTGGCCGTATGGCCAGCTTTATTATGGCTAGCCAAAGCTGGCGTAGAGGCTCCGGCTTATGTCGATCATGTCGTGGCGGTTTCGCCAGTCGTCGACGCGACCGCAAAACTTGCGTCCCAATTGGGCGATGAAAAAAATCAAATCGATGTTCCGTGTGGTACGGATGTGCCCACTTTTCCACTAACGCGGGACCATGTGACTCGGGCTGAACCGTTTTTATTGGGTAAAACGGGCCATACGTGGATGCAATCAATATCGCCAAGAATCGGATTGACGGTGATGGCTGGCCCGGATGAACAAGCCGCCGGAAATGCCTTAATGCGCCACTGGCCAAAAGGCGGCATGTTGTGGCCGGAAATGCAAGATGTCGCGTCCGCTTATAAGCCCGTGACTTTGGAAGGGCGGAATTTTGAACGCAATGAAAAGGACGCAGCCTTGATAGCCACTATGGTTTACCACGTAGCGAATTTAGTTCATTCAAAATAAGAATTTTATCGCAAAACCCGTTCCGCTCGGCCAGGTGTTAATGGCACGCCAACCTGCTTTAAATTCGGTATTGGGATTAGTGATTTTCAGTTTTTGATTTTATAGCGTTTAATTAAGGGTTTTTGTGCGCGTTGTTTTTATAAACGCTGGTTTCGATACAATAACTCCAACGCCTTAGTTTTTGGTAAAATTACCTCTTCTAAGGAATTATGTGACACGAATTAGGCGGCGCGACCCCAACCTTTGATAATCGCAGCATGTTCGATCAGAAATTTACCAACTTGCGTATGGCTTTTTCCAGCTTGCTCAACCGCAGATAAAACGGAATCGGTAACCTTGATGCCACCATAAGTAAGCTTGTTGGCCAGTACAATTCCGATTGGCGTATCGGCGAATTCGCCTTGCGCGACCGCTACCAACGAATTGACATTGTTTATTTGCGCGGGGGCACAAGACAGCGTATCGTACAAATAGGCGGCAGTGTGGGGTAATCCGGCTATAATTGCCGCAGCGGCAATTGCTTGCCAAGACAACCGTTCCGGTTTACCGGCATTTTCATATAAAATTCTTTCGGCGATGGATAATTCGCCGCGGCTCAAATGGTGATTTATTCTGCGTGCAGCATCTGTGGCTGGAGAAGTATCTAGGCTCATTAAACCCACCGTATTTTTCTTTAAAGAAATATTTTGTAGCGGATGGGATTTTGTACGTCAAGCCTGTAATTTCTAAGGCTGATTCGCAAAAATGGGTTACAGATGACATCAGCCCGTGTTATATCAATTCGGCTTGGGCCTGTAGTTCAGCGGTTAGAACGCACCGCTCATAACGGTGTTGTCACAGGTTCGAATCCTGTCGGGCCCACCATATTCTTTTTAGGATGCGTTTCTCAGCTTTTGAGATATAGCAGAAAAAGGCTGGGAATTTGGGGTTTAGCGCTGGCGCAACTTAACCGCGCAGCCATTTGATGTATCGAAAAACCGCGCATCATTCTCTCTATTTGGCGTATTTTTCTCAGGTGGGTGTCACCACAAAAATAAAAGCGCGAGATATTGTCCCGCGCTTTAATGAATTTTCCGATTATCTTCTTATCTTCCTGCAGCAACTCCAGCCCTTGCCCTTACCCAATCTTGAGCCGTAATTCCTAGAATAGAACCTTCGCCTGTTCGTGGGTGATTGGATAAAATTTCTTCAATCGATCTATTTATGTCTGCAACTGGTATTCCAGGGCTTAGTGCCTCTCGGCCTACACCGGCAACTGTCAATTCATAATCCATGAGTGTTACAGAGTCTGTGGCGCCTGCTGGAGCGCGGAATTTAACTGTGTTAGAGCCAGTAGAAAAACCTTTTAACATTTGTTCATATACTTTGCGTGCATGGGTTAGGGCAGCGGCTTTTCTTACAGATTCGATCCCTTGATTTATCTCATCTAATTGTTTAGTTGGATCCAGGGCTTCTCGTCCCATCCCAGCCTTTTTTAAATATCTGTCCATGGATTCTAATGTGCGATCAGCAGCTAGAGAACTAGCGTTCGAGTGCTTATCGCTACCGTCTAGTAATTTCCCATACAATTGTTGAGCAATACTTAAATTTATATTATCCATAACTACCTCTTCTGTATCCATATTGGCACAATATTATTAGAGTGTCAAGTTGGAATAAAATTACAAAGGTATTTTTGTTTCAAATTCATCGAAAGCTTGCAGAAAACCTAGCTTTTCCATCGAAACAAAACAATTGAGAGCGTTTTATTTAAGCTTCTTTCGGCCCACCAACTATAAGACCCCCAATGGGGGTCTTATAGTTGGTAAGATCGTTAAGTTTCGAACCTCTGTGCACAGGTTCGATTACAAGGCATTCCGGAACTCGGAGCGATTCAAGGAATCGCGAACAGCATATCGTAATTAACATCCACAACGCGAACGCGACTTTTATTTTTCTCCGCGTGTTCTAGCGGCGTGGGTAATGGCGCGGACTGGCCCCGTTTGGCTTTTGATCATGGCAGGTTTGCGGCGTTTGGTTGATTCATGTATTTTTGCTAAATGAGTTGGTAATCCCATTCTTCCAGCCGGAGCAGACCTATGATTCCTAATAGAATGGTATTCAATGGCGTCACCGGCGCGATTCATGATATTTAGAACATAGCTTGCCGCTTTGGCCGCTATTGCCGGATTGGTTTTTGTATGTTGATGGGCCATTTTCATGGCTTCGCGATAACAATATTCATACCAATAGGACCTATTATTGGTATGGTACCTTGATATCCTTGATATCCAAGAAGGGGGGCTGCACCGCTCGATGGTTTGCAAGGCGAGCTCCGGATCCGTTTGAGTGACTCTCTTAAAGTTCCGGCAGAGGGATGCAATATCTACGGCCGACAATTCTCTAATCGATTCTTCTCCGGCTGTTTTTACAGCATATCTTGTCGCCCGCAACGCCAAAGCGGGATCTGTTTTTTCGTAATGAGCGGCGATTTGGGTTGCCAGTGTTACGCAAAATCCGTCCCATCCCAATCTTTGGTTGGCACAATAGGATGATCTCCAATTCGATTTGGGGGCAGTTGCCGTATGAATCTCCATAATATCCAGTGTCAGTTCTGGATCCAGCTCCGCCATTTTTCTAAAAAAATTCTCTCCAATTTCAAACACACTATTATCACGCGAACCACGGCTGAAATTATATAAACCGTCCGTCCATCCTGATGTGGATAGGACATCCACGCATCGAACGGCAAATTGAGGGGCGGGTAAATTTAAATCATTTGCAATTCCCAATAATCGCTTGGTTCCTTTGCGCTGCTTTGATCTTAAGGTTTCCCAAAATTCTATGCGCTTTCTGTGATCCCACTCGGGTGACAGGGACGAGGGCAATACATAAGTCGGCGCTTTTTCAGGATCAATGGCATAACCCAGCCAGCATTTCATAACTTGTGCCGCAAATGGCCGGTTGGCGCGAATAAAATCAACGGCAACTTGAGCCTTGGCTTTTTTCAGGTAATTGCTGCTATCAGGCTGGCGCATGACTGATTCTGGGCGCGATAGGCATAATTCATCAATTGTTGCTTTGGCCGCCCCTTGATATTTGGTAAGTGGGTCTAGAAAGGGAATCGAAAGGTCATCCGTATTAATAGGCGCATATGCTTCATTTTTGCGGCTTAGGATGCCGCACGCAGCGTCTAGCGCCAATTGCGGCCGGGTTATTCTGTAAAAAACAGCAATGCGAGCCAGCCCGTCTAAAACAATGGTGTCTGAATCCGATCTTTCTATCCGGTCGCCGTTGGAAATGCGAACAGGTTTTGCAAATTCGCGTACTATGGTGTCGGGATGACTTTGAACGGCTTGTTGCAACACATCGTTTATTAAATCGGATCTTTCTTTCAAAACACCACTAAATAAGCGCCGGACAAAGGCTATTCCTTCTTTGGGCTTTTTGTTAATGAAAGCGGCCAGAGCCGGCAGCGCTGTATCGTGAATTCGTTTTGTCTCGAGTTCGGAATAATGAAGAGGAGGAACCTTGCAATAATCGTGAAATATGCTCTCTATGGCTTTGCATACTTGCGGTGTATCGGTGTCGATCAAATCCCAAGCCGCTCTATCGATCAGCATTTTCAAAGCTTGCTGCATCAATTCAATATTTTTTAAATTAGGGGTATCATTGTGGTCAGATTTTTTTCCGGTGAATTGTCCCATGCCGGATAGCAATTCTGCGGTTAAAAGAGCCCATTCCGCTTTTTCTAAAAATTGATCCGCTTGCGGACTCGTGGCGCGCCGAAGCAACTCAAAATATTTATCCGGTTGTGTGCGGCGCAATTCGTCCAAAACGCCTTTACCCAACAAAGTGTTGGTGAGCGCAGAGCCAGAAACTGGCGCTTTTGCTAGCACGCGGTCAGAGGGTTCGGACATGGTATATAATTATAATGTGTATTCATTTAGGATGCAATATATTTTCTTAAAGGAAATATAATTCACATTTAACTTCAAGTATTTACTAACTTAATAGTACTAAAACAAAATTATGAGCGCCTTTTATCCCAGGTGATTCCGGCCCATCAGTCTTCGCCCCTTTGGGGCTACGACTCGGCAAGCCAATACAAAAGGGGCGAAGACTGCCGCGCCCTAGCGAAGCCGGGCTGGATCAACCAATATGAAATACATCCCCCGAAGCGAACGGCGGCGCAAACAGAAAAATTAACTCTGACGCTATTTGCCCCTTAACTTATCCCAAAGAATCTTACCCGCTACAACTGGAATAATTATTGGAGCAGCAATCGTAATACCAGTCGCCACCACAGCTTTAGCCACAGCCCCACCTAATTCTTGTTTATGAACTGTAGAAGGTTTCTCACCTTTTGAGATTCTTTCTTTTGCCCGTTCGCCAGCTTCTCGCCCAATATCACCATAGTATCCCATATTGTTTCTCCTTGTGTTGTTGAGTCTTTTTGTATCGTTGAGTGTTCTCAATAGCACTATTTATAATCAAAGTCTATATTTATTTTAAAATAAAATTACTAATAATGTTTTATTTGGTATTTTGCCGATCCACCAAATGTGGGGTGCAGCGGCCCAAATAAAAAGGAATTGAATAAAGAAATGCCTGTTATACCGGCGTTTTCCTGTTCCTCTTTCTATCCCTGTTAATTTTTGCTATGAATCCCAGCTAATTAAAGTGAGGATTTAATGGCATCGTACCAATTCGTTTACACCATGAAGGGCATGACCAAGGCGTATCCCGGCGGCAAAGAAGTGCTGAAGGATATTTGGCTGTCGTTTTTGCCGGGCGCGAAAATCGGCGTGATCGGCCCGAACGGCGCGGGTAAATCGACCTTGATGAAAATCATGGCGGGTTGGGACACCGAATTTTCCGGCGAAGCCTATGCCGCCGAAGGCGCCAAGGTTGGATACCTGCCACAGGAACCAAAACTGGATCAGAATAAAACCGTGATGGAAAACGTGATCGAAGCGCTCTCGGAAACGCGCGCGTTGTTGAAACGGTTTGAAGAAGTGAATATGAAATTCGGCGAAGTCGCCAATGACGATGAAATGAACGCGCTGCTTGCGGAACAAGCGGAATTGCAGGAAAAAATCGACGCGGTCGATGGGTGGGAAATCGAACGCCAGGTTGAAATCGCGCTGGAGGCTTTGCGCTGTCCGCCGGGCGATTCCGGCGTGACCAAATTGTCTGGCGGCGAAATCCGCCGCGTTGCGCTGTGCAAATTATTGCTGCAAAAACCGGATTTGTTGTTGCTGGACGAACCGACCAACCATTTGGACGCGGAATCGGTCGCGTGGCTGGAACGGCATTTGCAAGAATATAAAGGTACTGTGGTCACCATTACTCACGACCGTTATTTCTTTGATAACGTCGCCAACTGGATGCTGGAATTGGATCGCGGCCAGGGCATTCCGTACGAAGGCAATTATTCCAGCTGGCTGGAACAGAAACAAAAACGTCTGGCGCAGGAAGAAAAAGAAGAATCGGCGCGGCAAAAAGCCTTGGCCGAAGAGCGCGAGTGGATCAAATCTTCGCCAAAGGCGCGTCAGGCGAAATCCAAGGCGCGTATTCAGGCCTATAATGAATTGCTGGCCAAATCCAAGGAGAAAATCGGCGATACCGCGCAGATCGTTATTCCGCCGGGGCCGGAATTGGGCAACATCGTTATCGAAGCGAATAACTTGCGCAAATCGTTCGGCGACCGGTTATTGTTCGACAATTTATCGTTCAATCTGCCGCGCGGCGGCATCGTTGGCATTATCGGGCCGAACGGCGCGGGTAAAACCACATTATTCCGCATGATTACCGGAACCGAAAATCCCGATGGCGGCACGATTAAAATCGGCGATTCGGTAAAATTAGGTTATGTCGATCAATCGCGCGACAAGCTGGAAGATAAAAAAACCGTTTGGGAAGAAGTTTCCGGCGGCGACGATGAAATCGATTTGGGCCGCAAAAAAATGCAAAGCCGCGCGTACTGCGCGCAATTCAATTTCCGTGGTAGCGACCAGCAGAAACGCGTCGGGCAATTGTCGGGCGGGGAACGTAACCGCGTGCATTTGGCAAAAATGCTGAAAACTGGCGTGAATTTATTGTTGCTTGACGAGCCGACCAACGATTTGGACGTCGATACGCTACGCGCGCTGGAAGAAGGCTTATTCGAATTTCCAGGTTGCGCCGTAATCATCTCGCACGACCGCTGGTTCTTGGATCGTCTTGCCACGCACATTCTGGCATTCGAAGGCGATAGCCAGGTGGTATGGTTCGAAGGCAATTACCAGGATTACGAGGCCGACCGCAAGCGCCGTTTGGGCGAGGATGCCAATACGCCAAAACGCATTAAATATCGCCCGTTAACCAAGGCGGCTTAACCTATTTTCATTAAATCGTTATTTTTTCAGCATTTTTTAATGCTGTAGAGAATATGTATCGACATAAGTATATGACTTTACTAGATATTTTTGTATCTTTTTAGGATTGACATGTGCCCTATATATGATAGAGTACATAGAGTTATTGGAGGAGTATAATTAATGGCTGATACTAAAAAACCTGCTAAGGGTAAAGATTCGCGTGTGGAAGTTAAAATTCCGGGCGCAAAAGTCACGGTAGAATCAACGACAAAAAAATCCAAGCCAAAAGCACCAAAAGCTTCGGTCGAAGCGCAGCCAAAGCCGCGCGCCGAGAAACCAAAAACTTCCAAACCGGCAGCAACAAAAGAATCCAAAGGTAAGGCCGCTGTTTCCTCCAAAACAGCCAGCGCTAGCCCTAAAGCAAAAACTGAAAAAGTCGGACGTAATCCGCAAATAATACCAAGCGTGGGGCAAGCGACTGCTATACCCAGCAAGAGGAAACCTATGCCTGCGGAGCAAGCGGCCGCAGCGCGCAGAAACGGCGGAAAAAGACAGAGTGCTGCAGTAACGACTAGTCCATCGTTGTTAAATGCAACGGAACAACCTCTTTCTCAGATTAGTTTCGTAACTCCTGACGGCGCACAACATACGCAAACTGTATATGGTCCTTCGTCGGTTACGCAAATTCCGCCATTATATTTAGAAACCAATTCTGCGCTGCAAAATCAAAGTGCAAGAACCGGCAATGAATTGCCTTCCGTATTCATCGCGGGCAGTTTTCTTCCAGAAGGCGTTGCGGCTGCATCCTTAAATGCGCCGGATGCCAATGGCATTTACACGGTCAATTTGGGTTCCAATGCTGCGCAACCGGCGGCTCCTGTAGCGGCGGCACCAGTAAACAACGCAGCTCCAGCTCCAGCTCCAGCTCCAGCTCCAGCAGTAGCAACCCCGGCAGTAAACCCAACAACTAACGCAGCGCCAGGTTCAAATACGGCCGTTCCGGCGCCAGCGGTTAATACGGCTACGCCAGCGACTAACGCAACTCCAGCTCCAGCAGCACCATCGGGACCAACTCCGGCAGTAAACCCGGCTGCTCCAGTTCAGATTCCAGCAGTAAATGCTGTTGGCGCTACTCCAACAATAACTACAGGGGCCACTTCATCTTTCGCTGCAAAACCCCCCGCCCGTCATGGATTCTCTGTGTGGGGCGTCACCAAAACCGCATTGGCTTGCGGTTTATTGGGCGCTATCGTAACACCGTTTATTCCTTTTGTTGCTGCGGCCATAGTGCCTAGCGTGTTTATAGGCGGCGCGGCCATAGTGCCTAGCGTGCTTATAGGCGGCGTGGCCGGTTTGGGTATCGGCGCTGTCGGCGGGGCGATTGGAGAGGGGTTGAACGTAACTAGAAATTCCAACGGTCCGGGGAATAAAGCGCTTAAAATTGCTTTGGGGGCAACTCTTTTCTTGTCTGGTTTTTTGGGATTGGGCCAGCTCTTAAAGCAAAATGATATTGATGGCAATCGTTCTGCCAAAGTATTTTTAAAACAAAGCGACCGTGAAAAAAGCGCTGTTAAAAAAATGCCTCAAGAAGGACCGGCGGAGTCCGCCTGGCTAAGAAAGCAAAAAGAGGACGCCGCAAATGCCGCCGCAGTAAAAGCCGCCGCAGATAAAGCAGCAGAAGGAAAGGCAGCTGATGCTTCTACAACCGCTCCCGCTCCAAAAGCCGAGGACAAAACTGCGGTACAAACCCCTGTAGCGGAAGCGCCAAGCATTACATCCGGACAATCCACGTTATCGGTACGGTATATGCCGTTGGAAGCTGTTTTGGATGCAAAAGACAGAGTAATAGGCATGAAATTTATGACCTATGAAGCGAGTCCAAGCGGCGGTTTACAATGGGTGGATGGTATTACTCCGGACGGCAAACCTGTAAAAGGCGTTAAGGGCGAACGTTATGGCATCTATTATGGTAAAAACGATGTCCGGTGGGGGGATACCGGATTTTCGGCCGATATAGCGCGCGAAATGGCGGCGGTAAAAAAAGTCACTTTGATTTCGCAAACTCCCGATGAACAACGCGTTATGTTGGACAGTCAAAAAGACGGCAAGCAAAGAGTTGCAACCGTTAATCTTCAAACCGGGGCAGTTACGGCGATTGCCGATGCAACTCAAGAAGATATCAATGGAATAACGAACAGAAAACCGGTTCCATATTTATCCGCCAATAAACTTTTACAGGATAGAACCGGCGCGCCAATACTTGTATTGGACAGCACGGCTACTTTTACCCAAAATGGCGGCAAAAACATAGTCGATACCGCTAACGGTAAAGTGGTCATCAATGGCGATAAGGTCAATATTATGGTTGAAGATTCTGCGACGAAAAAGATTGAATTCGTTCCGGCAACCAGAGACGATGTCGATACGGCCAGGTTCCTGCAAAGGCAGTGGAAAAGAATATCCATGGCTCCAGCGGCGCAAGTAAACTCGCAGTTGGCACTGATGGGATTGCAGGGAACTTTCCGCCAACGTGGCAGCGCATAGCAATTTAATTCAGGATATGCTAAAAAGCCGCCATGAAAATGGCGGCTTTTTTATTTATCCTGCTTCCATCGTCCTATTTATTGTAACGGAGAAAATTCCATGAAATATATTCCAGCCTTGATGGTTACCATTGGTTTATTGGCATCAAATCCGGCGAATGCGTTTACCATGCAAAAAAGCGGCGATGAATTGATACGCACTGTGGCGGTGCAGGGAAGTTGCCGCAGGGAATTGGTTCCCGATAAAGCCAGTTTAAACATGACGGCGGTGGCGACTAATGCGAAGGATTTGAAATCGGCAGTGAACGAAGCCGTGCGCAATTACGAATCCGCGCGCACCCAGATACAGAAAATGAAATTGAAAGACGCCGAACTGACGACATCGGAATATAATGTGCAGCCGGTTTACGATTGGAATGACGGCAAGCAAATTTTACGCGGATATCAAGCGCGTGTCGGATTGCGCGTCGAAACATCGGAAATCGACCGCATGGGGGATGTAATGGCGGTGGCGGCGGACACCAATATGAAAGACGTGGCCGCCTGGCAATTGGTGGTCAGCCCGGAAAAATACCGTTTGATGGCACAAGAATGTTTATCGGATGCGGTGCTGGACGCGCGTAAGAATGCCGAAAAAATGGCCGGCGCGCTTGGCGGCAAGGTGGGCAATGTCCTATCTTTGTCCCAACAAGGCATGGTGCAACAACCGCCAATGCCGATGTACAATATGATGCGCGCCGAGGCCAAGGCCGATATGGCGCAGGCCCCGACCATCGAAGCCGGCAAGCAGGACATCAACATCACGGTCGATGCGACCTTTGCGCTGCAGTAGTGCTTGCTAAACTGTCATCCCGAACGAATGTAAGGATAGTCGAATTTTTCTTAGCTACCCTCCCCTTGAGGGAGGGTCAAAAATGCGATAGCATTTTTGGGGTGGGGATCGGCTGATGATCAAATATGCAAAAACTCATGTAAAGCCATGGATGAGGAAACTGGGCAACAACTTGCGCCAGGATATGACATTGGCTGAGATTTTGTTATGGCAAGAATTAAAATCCAGCCAATTGGAAGGTCTAAAATTTCGCAGACAGCAGCCTCTGGGTTCTTATATCGCCGATTTTTATTGTCCGGATAAAAAACTGATTATTGAAATCGACGGAGCATCGCACGAATTTTCGATCATTTATGAAAAAGATCTTGAAAAAGAAAAATTCCTAAACGAATTAGGCTGCACCGTGATTAGGTTCACCAATGAAGACGTTAAAAAGAATATCGAAGGTGTGCTGATCGATATCAAAAAAGCGGCGGGAATATTGACAGAGTAATCCCCACCCCAAAGTTGCTTTGCAACTTTGACCCTCCCTCAAGGGGAGGGTAGCTTATTGGTGTATTTTTTTTAATCCGTATGCGCTGTGACTTGGCCGTTATCGGCGCGGCCTTGGGTCTTTTTGCGTAAGATTTTGATCAAGGCATCGATATCGCCGCCGCCACGTTCAATCACGCTCGAAAACTCGCTGCGTTGCGTGGTGCTCATGCTGACGCCTTCGACAATCAAGTCCATGATTTTAAAACCATTGCCGGCTTGTTTTAAACGCCAGTCGATCAATACCGGTTTCGATCCATCGGGATTGATCATTTGCGATTGAACCAGGATCGAATCGACTTCTTGTTTGGATCCGTTAACTTTAACGGTTTGGCCGGAATATTTTGCAAACCTTGCGGAATAGGTCTGGGTTAACATGCTTTCGAATAAACGCAAATATTCCTGTTGTTGGTCGGTTGACGCGGATTTCCAATACCGGCCCAATGCGAATCGGCCGATGCCCGGGACATCGAAATTTTGATTTAACAATACACGAAACCGGCGGTCCCGTTCGGTTTGATCCATGTTTTTGCCGGTTAATGTGGAAATCGCGGTATCGCTTAAATTTTTAACAAAACCTTCGGCGCCACCAGCGCTCGCTGAAGTAGTCGGAATAAACGCAAAGGACAGCAACAGGGTTAAACAGATCAGGGTGATTTTACGCATGGCTATTGAATCGTCGCGGTTTTAGAGGTTGCAGGAAGATCCTGGTCGTTTAACAAAGATGTTTCTGTATCTTTGGTCAATTGCAGGTTCACTTTTTTATCTTCTTTCTTGGGATTGATTATAGAAGAAGATTTAGTTTTTTCTTTGTCATCGGCAAGCGGCGGCGGACCTTCGCGAACTTCGCGATTGTCGATTAAATAATCCCGGCGTTGCTTATATAGGCTGCGGATCGAGGAATAGTAATCGACCGATCCGGCTTCGATATCATCTAAAACGCTGATGGTTTTTGCGCGCTGGCTGATGCCATCCGTGGCGGCGCGGCCCATGAATAGTTCCGATTCGTCGTTATGCACCAGCAATATATAGCGCAGCGGGTCCATAAAGAAGTCCGCCACGCGGCCGATCGAATCGCGGGTGTTGGATGGGCCAAGAATTGGCAATACGACATAAGCATTTTCGCCCATGCCCCATACACCCAAGGTTTGTCCGAAATCTTCCTGGCGGTAAGCGACGTTGAACCAATTATTGGCAACATCAAATAAACCAGCAACACCCAAGGTGGAATTCACAAGAAAGCGGAACAAAGTATTGCCCGCATGCTCGACGTCGCCTTGCAATACGCCATTGAAGAAATTAACTGGCGAGTGCAAATTCAAAAGGAAATTGTCCATGGATTCGCGCACCGGCGGCGGTGGCAGGTCGCGGTACAGGGATGCGACCGGTTTGAACAACAAACCGTCCATAAAATAGTTGAATTCAAAAGTGGCGCGGTTCAATCCTTCCAAAGGATCTTGAACGACGTTTTCTTCGCCGGGTTGATTGGCGGAAGCGCAAGCGGTCAAAGCAAGTAAACACAAAACGATCAAAAAACGATTTATCATTATTATTCCCTGAAAAAGCGCGCGCCGCGCCAGCCCCCATTAATAAAGCAAAACAATTGAGAAAATCTTAATCACCTATCACATATATAAGGAATTATTCAATTGGCTATCGCCTAATCATATATGTGCATAATTTCTTGTGGCAATAATGTCTCAAGAAATCATGGCATTAACCCCTGGGCCAAGGTAAAGCAACTAAAAATCAAAAAAAATCTAAAAAAATAAGGATATCTTTATATATTTATGGTACCCTGAAAAAAGTATAGATTCCAATAGGATACGAAGTATCCAGAATAGATTAGAAAGTTGGCACATGGATCCGGTCGTTACATTTTCCGAAGATGAATTATTGGGCGCGTTGCGGGCGGTGGCCGAACCGACCCGGTTGCGGATTTTTGCTTTTTGCTCCCGCGCGGATTTGTCGGTAACGGATTTGACCGATCTTTTGAACCAAAGCCAGCCGCGAATTTCACGCCATTTAAAAATTATGTGCGAGGCCGGCGTGTTGGAAAGGATGCGCGAAGGCACATTTGCTTTTTACCGCGCGGGCACATCCAGCATAGGACGGGAATTGGCAGTGCGCCTGTTAAGCCTGTATCAATTTTCCGTTCAAGATTCACGTGCACTGGAATCCTTGAAACAAAAACGGCATAAACTGGCGGCGCCGCTCGAAGCGCAAAATAGCGAAGAATTGCGCAAATTGCGTCCGTACTATCCGTCCGAGAAATTGATCGATCAGGCCTTGATAAAATTGCTCCCCGAAGATGAAATCGAAGATTTGCTCGATATCGGCACGGGAATGGGACATATGTTATCGCTGTTCGGCCCTCGCGTAACGCACGCGATGGGAATCGATTTGTCCCGCGATATGTTGTCGCTGGCGCGCGCGAACCTGATGCTGGCGGATTTGCAAAATTGCCGGGTGCAGCATGCCGATATGTACCATTTGCCGGTGGATGCGGAATCTTTCGATGCCGTCACTATTCATCATGTGCTGCATTATGCGGAACGCCCAGCCGAAGTCATTGCCGAGGCTGCGCGGGTATTGCGTCCGGATGGCCGCTTGGTAATTGTAGATTTTATCGCGCATGATTTGAGAAAATTGCAGGATGATTTTGGCCATCGCTGGCTGGGATTCAATGAACGCGAATTGCAGCAATGGTGCGAAGATGCGGGATTGGCCGCCGATGCGCCGACCATTATTTCCGAACCCAGCAAGCAATTGAAAGTTTTGATTTTGAATGCGCGTTTGAAAAGCGCCGGGCAACAAAAACCGAAGAAAAGAAAATTTGCCGCATGAACACGAAAATTGTCGATCACTTAACCGATTTATCGAGGCTGTTTAACGTCAATCCGGCGCGCGCCAACGAAGCGTTAAACGCGCAGACTTTATCCGGATTGCAAGTTTCGTTCGAATTCTTTCCGCCCAAAACTCTCGAAGCCGACGCGGCGCTTAGCGAAGTAAGTTCCAAGCTGGCCACGTTGCGGCCAAAATTTATGACGGTGACTTATGGTGCCGGCGGGACAACCAAAACAAAAACGCATGAAACTGCCGTGGCGATGCAACGCGCGACCGGTATTCCGATTGCGGCGCATTTGACTTGTGTTGGCGCGCCAAAGTCGGAAATCAATGCGGTGGCCGATGCGTTTTGGAACGACGGTATTCGCCATATCGTCGCGCTGCGCGGCGATATGCCTGGCGGCGCGCCGTATGTGCCGCACCCGGATGGGTATCCATATACTTCGTTCTTAATCGAAGGCTTGAAGAAGCTGCATAACTTTGAAATCTCTGTCGCGGCTTATCCGGAAAAACATCCCGATGCGCCGTCATTGGATTCCGATATCGATGCGCTGAAGAAAAAAATCGATGCTGGCGCCGATCGCGCGATCAGCCAGTTCTTTTTCGAGCCCGTCACGTTTTTGCGCTTTGTCGAAAAGGCGCGTGCGCGCGGCATCGACAAGCCGATCGTTCCAGGAATTTTGCCGATCCATAATTTTTCGCAAGTCATCAAGTTTGCGCAGCAATGCGGCACCAAAATTCCGGATCATATGTACAGCACATTCAAAGCGCTCGATCAAGATCCGGAAACGCGCAAACTGGTTTCCGCGATCACCGCCGCCGAACAATGCAAAGTCCTGCATGCGATGGGCGTGCGGCATTTCCACTTCTATACCCTAAATAAAGCCGATTTGGTTTATGCCGTTTGTCATATGCTGGGCTTGCGCGCTGGCGGCGAAACTGCATCATCGGCCACCGAACTTGCGCCGGCGCGTGCCGGTGCGATTGGATAAGCTATTTAAAACTGTTATAAGAATTTACCGCACAAAAGGAGTCTCGTCATGGTTACATCTGCAAATCTTGGTTTTCCGCGCATCGGTTTCCGCCGCGAATTGAAAAACGCGCTGGAATCTTTCTGGCATGGCGAAACATCCGAAACCGAATTGCAATCCGTTGCCAAAGAATTGCGCCAGCGCCACTGGAAATTGCAACAGGATTCCGGCATCGATATTATTCCTTGCAACGATTTTACTTTGTACGATCATGTTCTCGATACCATCGCCATGACCGGCGCAATTCCGGCGCAGTATAAATGGGATGGCAAACCGGTGAAGCTCGCGACTTATTTTGCCATGGCGCGCGGCCAACAAGGCCATGTGCATGGCCCGGATTGCGGCCATCATCACCATCATCATGACCACGGCAATGAACTCGATGTTGCGGCGTTGGACATGACCAAATGGTTCGATACGAATTATCACTACATCGTGCCAGTGTTCCACGTGGAACAAAAATTTTCTTTGTCTACCAACAAGGTAGTCGATGAATTCAACGAAGCGAAGGCTTTGGGCATCAAAGCAAGACCGGTATTGTTGGGTCCAGTTTCATTTTTATTGTTAGGTAAAATGCCGCAAGGCGGATCGCCGATCGATTTGCTGGACCGTTTGCTGCCGGTCTATGCGCAGGTGTTGAAAAACCTCGCTGCGGCAGGTGCGGAGTGGGTGCAAATTGATGAACCATGTTTGGTTACGGACTTGGACGATAAAGTACGCGCCGCCTATCAGAAAGCGTATGAAACATTGTCCGCCGCCGCGCCAAAATTGAAAATCATGCTGGCGACTTATTTTGAAAGTCTGGATGGAAATTTGGAAACGGCCCTGCAATTGCCGGTTGCCGGATTGCATGTGGATCTGGTCCGCGCGCCGCAACAATTGAAAGATGTTCTGGCCAAAGCGCCGAAGCATTTGGTTTTATCGCTGGGTATCGTCGATGGGCGCAATATCTGGAAAAACGATTTCAAATCGTCGCTGGCGATTTTAAAAACGGCGGTCGATGCGGTTGGCAAAGACCGCGTGCAAATCGCGCCAAGCTGTTCCTTGCTGCATACGCCAATCGATTTGGCCGGCGAAATCAAATTGGACGAAAAAATTAAAAACTGGATGGCTTATGCCAAACAAAAATTGGAAGAAGTCAGCGTGATTGCGCGCGCGCTGCGCGATGGCGAGGCATCGGTTAAAACCGAATTAGCCGCGAATGAAAAATCGATCGCCGATCGCGCCAGTTCCAAATTGATTCACAACGCGGATGTCAAAAAACGCAGCAATGCCGTGACCGACGATATGATGAAACGCGGCAGCGTATTTAAAACCCGCAAAGAAGCGCAAGCGAAAGTGTTGCAAATACCGGCATTCCCAACCACCACCATCGGTTCATTTCCGCAAACCAAGGAAGTCCGCGCCGCGCGCGCCGAATTCAAATCCGGCAAGCGCGATAAAGCGTCCTATGAATTTTTCCTGAAAGACCAGATCAAGCAATCGATCCGCCTGCAAGAAAATCTAGGCATCGATGTGTTGGTGCATGGCGAGTTCGAGCGTAACGACATGGTCGAATATTTCGGCGAACAATTGGAGGGCATTACATTTTCGCAAAATGGCTGGGTGCAATCTTATGGTTCGCGTTGCGTAAAACCGCCGATTATTTTCGGCGACGTTTCGCGCAAAGGTCCGATGACCGTCCGCTGGTCTTCTTATGCGCAATCGCTGACCGATCGTCCGGTAAAAGGCATGTTGACTGGCCCGATCACCATTTTGCAATGGTCGTTCGTGCGCAACGATCAGCCGCGTTCCGAAACCGCGAAACAAATCGCGCTGGCGATCCGCGACGAAGCGGTGGATTTGGAAACCGCCGGTATCAAAGCGATTCAAATTGACGAACCCGCGATCCGCGAAGGCTTGCCAATTCACCGCAAAGATTGGAATGCGTATTTGGATTGGGCGGTGAAAGCTTTCCGTCTGTCGGCAAGCGGCGTTCGCGACGACACCCAAATTCACACGCACATGTGTTATTCCGAATTCAACGACATTATGGATTCGATCGCCGCGATGGACGCCGACGTGATTTCGATTGAAACCGCGCGCAGTGCCATGGAAATTTTAAACGCGTTCGTCAGTTTCAAATATCCAAACCAAATCGGTCCGGGATTGTACGACATTCACTCGCCGCGCGTGCCATCGGCGCACGAGATGCTGGATCTGCTGCACAAGGCAAAAGATTTATTGCCGCCCGACAATGTTTGGGTCAATCCGGACTGCGGCTTGAAAACCCGCGGCTGGCCGGAAACCGAAGCGGCTTTGGCCAACATGGTTGCCTGCGCCCGCGCCATGCGCCGCGAGCTTGGCTTGCCGGATACGGTGGCCCGGCTGAAATTGGCGAAGGTGGGATAGTTCTATAAAGATAAAATTATGTCTTTACAGAAACTAAAACGAGTGGTATTAAGTGATCTATTATGCCACCGCTTGTTTTGCAGTCGATCGATGCCGGTAAAATCGATTCTGAAAGGTTGTCCGCTACGCATGCTTTTTTAAAGTCCGTGGTAGACAATTCTGCGATTGTAGAACTCTTGCAGCAGATATTTTCCAATTCTAAAAAACGCAATTTGGTGCAAGAAGATCAGGTTGCCAGATTATGCAGCGCGCCGCAAAGTCCTTTTGCGATAACCGGGAACTCCAAAACGCAAGCTTTGGTTTGGATGTCGTCAGTCAATACCAAGCCCATGACCTTGATGACGTGGCATCGATTGCATGGGCGGCCTGGAATAGGGCGCTACTCTATTACAAACTTGGCGGCAAGGCTGATTGAACAAAGCATTATAACCGATGCTTTAGCAGAGGCTTTTTCGATTCCACGAAAAACTCTTGCTTATTATCGCACGTTCGTCGGCGCTGGCCATAATTCTTTGACTGATAAATCCCAAACAAGCGAACTAACAACGGCATTTCCAAATAATGAGGTGTTGTTGCCGCGTGACACAGTTATTGAATCTCCTTTGGGTTCTGAGCCTACGCAGGCAGAAATTGAAGTATTAATACAAATTATGACTGGCCAGAAGGTATTTGATATAGGCGCGATAAATTCGCTTTACGCACGGTTGTTGAGTAAGCCAGGCAGCATGCCAGAAATTTTGAGCGGCGATATATCGCGGAATAAGTTTATAAGATTGATTCAAAAGAAACTGCCAAAAACCATAGGCGCAATAGCCGGCAATACGTCTATCGCCGCCGTGCAAAAGGCAATGATCGCCGACCTAAAACGTCAAACCGATTTAGAATCTCGCCGCGCAGTCCGGTCTGCGCAATTATCCGTTGCACCGCTAATGACCCCCACGATTACACGCAATAAAAATCCGGCGCATAAAATTGGCGATCAGAATTTACTGGATTATGCCAAGGTCGTTCAAATTAGGTCAGAATTGGCGGATCGCGTTCGCAAAAAACAAGCGGTGAAAATAAACTTGGTGAGCAGGATTAAACAACTTAAATCTTTAAACCACGCTATTGAAGCGAAGGCTGCTGAAATCGAACGAGATAAAAGACTTTATATTTGTGGCGCTGTGGACGTTGCGTTGCAACATATAGAAGCTTACCGGGCAGCGAACGGGCAGCAACCGTATGCGGCTAATGATCAGGACATGTTCGATCCTTTTTCCTGGCGCGTGGAGCAAGGCCATATTCTTAGCGAAGGTTGCGTGTTTCAAATGATCAGCGGCATAGCTCTAAGGTCGGCGCCGGTTATAAATGCGATGCAGTTTATATATTTATGCCAAGCGGGGATTTTCAATCCAAACACTCCTCGTTCCGCCATACAACAATCGACATGGGAGTCCGATGTCACAACTGTTGCTCGATTATATTGGGAATGTTATAAGTGGGGCAAGGACAGCGGCGTAAATATAAGCGATATATGTGGCGTTACGGCGGCGCTGGAGCAAAGTTTACATCCTTCGGAAGAACCGCTGGTTCATCGTTTAATGCGTCCTTTGCCTAAACCTTGCACTATGCAGACCGCAATAGATGCTTTCATTAATCATCCATGTTTCCGGCAATTTGCCGTTGTTCCTGATATTGAAAAAATTAACGATGTATTGGTTCAAGTTGGAAAGGCCACAAAGGAGTGGTTGAAAGGACAAGGCGCACAAACTTTGTTTTCATGTGATAAAGAAGTAGAAAGTCGCATGCTGAGGCAACACAACAGCCATAACATAGACGGCGGTGTAGTGGTAAGGAAACTAACAGATATGCCTGGTAACCGCATAGTTTTAAATGCGGGTAGAATACCGGATTTCGCAAAAGACATGATTTATAGAAGAGATGCCACCATTCGTACTATGTTGCGGCTTGCTGTCTGCATGTATGGATATGTGGATTTAAAAAATGGGATTAGCCCGAAATTACATGCCGCATTGTCAGGCTATCGTGCCAAAGGGCTAGACGGCTTCACGACAATGGATATGTTGTTGCTGCATTTGATGTTGGAACAGATAAACAAAGGAGATGATGCCCCATTCCTTAGCGTCTCAATAAATGGGCGGCTGGAACGCCCTGTCAGTCTAACCGATATTAGGCGGGAATTGGATACGCCTGCTGCCAGAGCGGTTTTTCAAGGTTCGATTGTTTCGGTTGATAGTGTGACGCCGGAAAATATCTTGGCACAGCACGCAAAAATCCGGCGTGTTCTAGAAATAGGCTTGGCTCGCGAAAAAATATTGTGCCAAAGCATTGTGCGCGAAACTCCGCAGCCTACGGATGAAATAGAAGAAGCCCTGGCTAAACAAAAAGAATTACGCATGGCTTCGGCATATTTGGAAGTTAAGCGGTCGGACACTGTTGCGGTGCATTATGAACTGGAGTCCACTAGCAAGCGTTTTGATATTATGGTTACGAGAGCCCAAGCTTTATTAAGAGAATTGGATCATTTTACGAAAAGCCCAGTATTTAGGGTCTTGGGATGTCAATTTTTGTTGGATAGGCATGTACACAGCCGAGCAGCTTAATTAAAAGAACTCATTGAGAATTGATAAATTTTGTGATAGGATGCAAGCAACGGTGGAGTTATTAACTAATAAAATAAGGAAATTTGCATGGTTATTGATAATTTTACTTCGTATGACTTGCAGTTGATGATTTCGGATAAGGCTTTGGGCTTTTTCCGCGCCCCACAGGTCAGCCAGCCAGTGAACGTTGCCAACGACAATAACGAACGAAACACCGTCGAAGACGCTAAGAAAATTAGCTAAGCCCGGCTTGATACCGCCCCACCCATGGCCTATTATCAAGGCCCATGGTTGCCCTGTTTACCCCTAAATCTGCTGCTTCTGCCCGATCTGGCGTGTTTTGGCACCCCAAGACGGGCCGTTACGCGTCTTCCCGGCCTGGATTCCGGGTTATCCTGCCTGAACAAACACGGGCCATGGATGAAACCGAATCCAAACCGTTAAAACGGTCTGCGCCCATCAACCCCGCCGCCGTGGCAGCCGCAGCCGCCAGTACCAGCGCGCAGCGCATGGATCGTCCCGATCCACAGCAAGGGCCGTACGCCATAAATAATTACCGTCGCCGTTACACCGCCGAACGCGCCGCCGAATTGACCGAAGGCCCGGCCCCCGTGCAAACTTATGAATACGAGCAGATTGTTGTCGCAGACCAGGTTGACCGCCCATTGCGTTTTCAACGCGAAGAACACCGCGAGGCTTGGCACACGGGGCGTTTAAGATTGGCGGATGGCCGCGAGGTTGCCGTTAGCCGCCGGGAGTTATCCCGCGATCATTTTCACAAGGAATTGGCAGTGAATGTCATTCACCTGGCGCGGCAACGCACGACGCGTATGGCGGCCTAATTATTTAAATAGATGGGGTTTTAAGCGACGCGGCGGTTTTGCGCGGCTTCGAATACGGCGCGGCGGGCATGCGGCGTTCGGATGATATGGCAATAAGTGGCTGGTTTTGGCGCAGGCTGGCCCAATTCAACCGTTTCAAATGTTCCTGGGTAAATAGTCGCTGGCGGTTTGGAAGATTCTCTCTTTGCAGGCAAACCCGCCCGTGAATCCGGCATCTCTTGTTTTGTTCCATTTTCATTCATCGTAGACGCAAAAGTAGCCTCTACCCTCGCAGGAAGGGTAACGGGTGCCCTTGGGCCAAAGCCGGCGGCCACATTGCGGTAACAAGAGGTAACGAAATCAAACATGCGGATAATATATCGCAAAATCAGGCATTTTTCAAGGGTTACTGGGGAAAGTTCTTGCTTTGTTTCCGGCGTAAAATAGCTTAGAAATCAATGATGCATAGCAATTTAGCGGTCGCGGTACCCCATACCCCTTATTTGGATCTTTTAAACCCCTCGCAACGCGCGGCGGTAGAGGCGGTGGATGGGCCTATCTTGGTATTGGCGGGGGCAGGCACCGGTAAAACCCGCGTTTTAACCACTCGTTTGGCGCATATTATGGCGCTGGGCAAGGCGCGATCGTTCAATATTCTGGCGGTGACGTTTACCAACAAGGCCGCGCGCGAAATGACCGAACGTGTTTCGCATTTGATCGGCCCACAAGCCGAGGGACTTTGGCTTGGCACATTCCATTCTCTCGCCGCGAAAATTCTGCGCCGTCATGCGGATCTGGTTGGGTTAAAGCAGAATTTCACCATTCTGGACGCGGACGATCAATTGCGCCTGTTGAAACAGGTAATCAAGGACGAAAATATTGCCGAGGATAACGCGCCAGCCAAAATGCTGATCGCGATCATTCAGCGTTGGAAGGACAAAGGCTTAACGCCGGATAAAATTTCCAATGCCGAGGCCGGCGATTTGGCGGGCGGCAGAATGGCGCAAATTTACCGCGCCTATCAGCAACGGTTGGTTGCGCTGAACGCCGCCGATTTCGGCGATTTATTATTGTACAATTTGCAAATTTTCCAAAAACATCCCGCAGTATTGCAGCAATATCAAAATCTGTTCCGCTATATCCTGGTCGATGAATATCAGGATACCAACGTCGCGCAATATTTGTGGCTGCGTTTATTGGCGCAATTGCATCAGAATATTTGCTGTGTCGGCGATGACGATCAATCGATTTATTCCTGGCGCGGCGCCGAAGTTGGCAATATTCTGAAATTCGACAAAGATTTTGCCGACGCAAAAATTATCCGCCTGGAACAAAATTACCGGTCTACCGGAAATATTCTTGCTGCCGCCAGCGCGGTGATTGCCAATAACGAAGAACGCCATGGCAAGACTTTATGGACCGATGCGGATGCCGGCGATTTGATCAAGGTGCGCAGTTGTTATGACGGTGAGGACGAGGCGCGTTTTGTCGGCGATGAAATCGAATCGGGCCAGCGCGCCGGAATTTCATTATCGCAAATGGCGGTGCTGGTTCGCGCCGGTTTTCAAACCCGCGAGTTCGAGGAACGATTGATCCAATTGGGCGTTCCGTACAAGGTTGTGGGGGGATTGCGTTTCTATGAACGCGCCGAAATCCGCGATGCGATTGCGTATTTGCGCCTGATCGTATCGCCATCGGACGATTTGGCGTTTGAACGGATAGTGAATACGCCGCGCCGGGGCATTGGCGAGGCCAGCGTACAGATTTTGCATCAATATGCCCGCGCGCATGGAATCAGCTTGTTTGAATCGACGTTGCGATTGATCGAGACGGACGAAATTCGCGGCGCGGCCCGCAAGGGGTTGCGTGAATTTGTCGCCAATATCATGCGTTGGGCGAAAGACGCGCAAGCCAAACCGCATCCGGAATTGGCGCAAATTGTGCTCGAAGAATCCGGGTATACATTGATGTTGCAAAACGACAAATCGATCGAAGCGCCGGGACGGCTGGACAATTTAAAAGAATTGATCAACGCGATGGCGGAATATGAAAACCTGGTCGGGTTTTTGGAACATGTCAGTTTGGTGATGGATAATAACGACGATAATTCCGTTGAAATGGTATCGTTGATGACCCTGCACGGCGCCAAAGGATTGGAATTCGATTATGTGTTTCTGCCCGGCTGGGAAGAAGGCATTTTTCCAAGCCAGAAATCCATGGATGAAGGCGGCGCGGCAGGATTGGAAGAAGAACGCAGATTGGCTTATGTTGGTTTAACGCGCGCGCGCAAAAAAGCGTTCATCTCATTTGCCCATTCGCGCCGCGTGTACAATCAATGGCAAAATAATATGCAAAGCCGTTTCATCGGCGAAATTCCACAGCAGCATATCGATTTCATCGAAGGATCTTCCCGGCAATATGGCGGCGGATTTGGCGGTTATGCGCCGCGCGGCCGGGCAGGGGATTACGATTGGGATTCCTATCGCGGTGGCCGCGCGGGTATGATCGATGTCACGCCGCGCCGGATCGAATCCAGCATGCAATCCGAATCCGGATTTTCGGTTGGCAAACGCGTGTTCCACCAAAAATTCGGATACGGCAAAATTGTCGCCGTCGATCACGACAAATTGGAAATCGATTTCGAAAAAGCCGGCCGCAAAAAAGTGGTCGAGAGCTTTGTGACTGCCGTATAAAATTGTAACAAAACTATCATTTGACCTATATATAACTATTCCGTAAAAGGTTTCTTTACAGGATATGGTTATAGATGGGCCCTAATAGTTGGAGATATAAATTACTTTCCACCACGGCACTAACCCGCCGGTGGCGCGATGACCCGATGAAACTGGCGGGCGATCTTTATTTGGCGGGTAATAGTATTTTGTTGGCCCGGGGTGGAGTTGCCTTGAACGCATACGATATTGTCGCTGCCGCTTTATTTTTTGGTGCGGCCGGATTATTTGCCGTGGCTGGCAATGATAAATTTTTGGCACGTTTGGCTATGGGATGTGGAACAGCAGCAATGGGAACATTGTGGGTTGGCACCAAAGTTTTGGCAAAAGAAGGCGCTGATTCAATAATGGATCAAATTGGTAAGGGTATTTATATATTCAGTCAATTATTCGGCATTTTTGCCCCTGGATATACGCCTTCAGAAGAACATCGCAAAGCGGTGATCAAATTACGCGATGCAATTTTTGCAAAACCGTTACGCACAGTGGGGGCATTGGCATTAATATCAAAATTGCCAATGTTTGTTGCCACTGTTGAAAACCTAAAACCGCCAGAGCAACGACTTGGCGCCGCAGCGTTTTTATGTGTCCTGGCCGCATGGATTGCTGCAGATGTGGCTACTTTGTGTGCAGGGCAATTACGTAATCGTACGGCTTTGATGCGCGGCAGCCGATAAATAAGATAGTTTAATTTCTTAGCCGGCCTTCCGCTTCCAATCGTCTTAACATACTATGTGGATCGCGCGGATCAGATCCATCCAGTTTAATCGCCGTCAGCATAAAAAATGGTGCTGTGACGCTGGCTTTTCTGCCGGCGGATGGCTTATCGTCAATAGGAACCAGATTTTCTGGATAAAATCCAACTTCTGTTAAAATTTGACGCAGGGTGCCCAGTGACCAATAACGTTCCCCATCTAGATCAACCACTTTTTCGCCTTTACCGTTGAAAATGCGGCCTGTATAAGCATCCCCATCTGCTAAATCCCGATCTTTTGGCCAATCATATTCGCATGATGCGTGTGGTTCGGATAAATTTGCTTTGTTCGGGTGTGCTCCAATCATGAGCAAATTGCCGCCATGCAGTAAATGATTGCCAACTTGGGTAAGTAATGTTCTTAATTCTCCGACATTTGCTGCGCATTGATGGACAAAACTTAATAAGCCCAAACCGTATTTTTCACGCGGCAATTCCGAATGGCTTTGAACAATTCGTGGTGTGAATCCTGAAATTGATGGCAAATGGGTGGCGGCCTGAGCAATGGTTGAACGGGATGCTGCCACCATGGCTTCGGCAGTATCGATACCATCAGTTGGTATGCCTTCGCGCAACATGGCGATACCTAATGTGAAAAATCCACAACCGAAATCGACCGCGCCTAATGTTGGGCAGAACGATCCCATAGCTCGCAAGGCACGAATTTCCGCGATTAAAGGCGGTTGTAAGATCACTTCTTTCTCAAATCCTACAATATCGCCCCATTGCCTGGCCGTTGCGTTCCAATCTTGTTTGGTTTCTGTGCAAGTAATGGAGTGGCGGCTAGTGTCATTTATTTTCTCTCTCTATGTTATTTTTAAAGCTGTTTGCTTTTAGGCACTTTTTTCCGTAGAGTAAAATTAAGATTTAGTTACAAATATATTTCTGTTTTGAGTCAGTTTCATGTACCAACTTTCCATCAAACTCGATCAACAGCACGCCTTTATTGCCGAAGAAATTTTGGCGGATATGGCGCTCGCCGTAACTTGGTTCGAAGAACCGGGGCAGCAGACCGCATCGGCCGAAGAATTCGCGCAGCGTTGGCAATTGGATGCGATTTTCGCGGCTAAACCGGATTTGAATACGATTAAAAAAATGCTGCGTGGTGTGGGATGTAAATGGCGGTCGATCAATTTGAAAAAAATGCCGCAAACCGACTGGCTCAAAAAAAATCAGGAATCTTTCGCGCCCATCCGCGCCGGACGGTTTTATGTGCATCCCAGCGACAAACCAAAATTGCCGCCCTCAATCCAGCCGATTGTAATCGACGCCGCAACCGCGTTCGGCACCGGCCAGCATTCCAGTACTTGGGGCTGTTTGATCGTGATCGACCGTCTGGCGCGGACGCATAAATTTTCCAATATTTGCGATATGGGTTGCGGCACCGCGATTTTGGCAATGGCCGCCGCGCGGATTTTCCCATGGGCGCGCAACTTGGCGGTCGATATCGATCCCGAAGCGGCGCGGGTGGCAAAAATCAACTTGCGATGCAATAAACTGCATGGCCGGATTCAGGCCGGCGTGTCCAAGGGTTTCAAACCGGCGATTGCGCGCAATCGGGGCCAGTACGATTTGGTTTTGGCCAATATCCTCGCGAAACCGCTATCCTTGATGGCGCGGGATATGCGTGGCACCGTAAAAAAAGGCGGCTTTGTGGTGCTGTCCGGCCTTTTGGCCAATCAGGAACCAAAAGTCGCGATGGCCTACCGGCAACAGAGTATGCGATTCTGCGGCCGCATTACCCGCGATGGCTGGCACACATTGGTTTTCCAAGCCTAAATTGAAACATGGAATTACTGAACAAGTTACGGCAAAAATTGCACGAAATGGATTTGGATGGATTCATCGTCCCGCATGGCGATGAATATCAAAATGAATATTTGCCGGATTGTTCCAAACGTCTCGAATTTCTAACCGGATTCAGCGGTTCGGCTGGCGCGGCGATTGTGCTTAGGAACAAGGCCGCCGTGTTCGCCGATGGACGCTATACAATTCAGGTAAAAAAACAAGTCGATGCCAAGCAATTTGAAATCTGCCATCTGATCGCATCGCCGCCCGCCGATTGGCTGGCTAAAAATGCGGCGAATGGGGCGAAGATCGGATACGATCCTTCGTTGCACACCATGCCGGAGCTGGATCGGTATAGCGCCGCATTAAAAGATAAAAATATCGGGCTGGAGGCGGTTGCGCAAAATCCAATCGATCAAATCTGGGCGGCGCGGCCCAAACCGCCGGTGATGCCGGTGCAAATTTGGGATAAAAAATATGCGGGATTGAGTTTCGCGCAAAAACGCGCGCAAATTGCCGAATTATTGCAGGACGCTGGTTGCGCCGCCGTTGTTCTGACGCAGCCCGATTCGATCGCCTGGCTGTTGAATATTCGCGGGGCGGATATTCCGTTCAATCCCTTGGCGTTGTCCTTTGCCGTTTTGCACGCCAATGAAACGCTGGATTGGTATATTAACGGCAGAAAATTGGATAATACGGTTCGGAAATATCTGGGCAATACTGTTTCCGTTAGGCGCGAAGAAGATTTCTTGTCCGATTTTAAATCCTTGCGCGGCAAAAAAGTATGGATTGATCCGGCAACGGCCAATTTGCAAATTAAATCCACCCTGTGCGAATCCGGCGCCGATTTATACCGCGCCGAAGATCCCTGCGTTTTGCCAAAAGCTTGTAAAAATAAAACCGAACAATCCGGTATGCGCGCCGCGCACAAACGCGATGGCGTTGCGATGGCGAAATTCCTGCATTGGCTGGATGGACAAAATCCGGCAAAGCACGATGAAATTTCAGTGGCTGAAAAATTGGCGCAGTTCCGCGGCGCCGATAGATTATATCGCGGCGATTCGTTCGATACGATTGCCGGATTCGGCAAGAATGGCGCAATCGTGCATTACCGCGCCGATCCCAAAACCAAATCGAAATTGTCCGCGAATAATATCCTGCTGCTGGATTCCGGCGCGCAGTATCTGGATGGCACCACCGATATCACCCGCACCATTTCATTGGGCAAAGTCACCGCCGAACAGCGCGATCGCTTTACCCGCGTGCTACGTGGACACATTGCATTGGCTACAGCACAATTCCCAGAAGGCACCAGCGGATCGCAACTCGATTCCCTTGCGCGGCAGTTTTTGTGGCAGGCGGGTCTGGATTACGATCACGGCACCGGCCACGGCGTTGGGTGTTATTTATGTGTGCATGAAGGCCCACAACGTATCAGCAAAGTTCCCAACCGCGTTGCGCTGCGCCCCGGCATGGTGATTTCCAATGAACCCGGATATTACAAAACCGGCGAATATGGCATACGGATTGAAAATCTGATTATGGTAAATGCGGCAAAGGGCAAAAAAGGATTTTTGGAATTCGAAACATTGACCCTTGCGCCGATCGATCGCAAATTGGTTGATGCGAAAATGTTATCGTCATCGGAACGCAAATGGCTGAACGATTACCACGCGCGCGTATACCGCGTACTGCATAAAAAACTGGATAAAAAACAAGCCGCCTGGCTGAAAAAAGCGACTGTGGCTTTATAAATACGGCCTGATCCCCGGCATTACAGATGTCGATAGCATATCTACAAAATCGAGATACGGCACAAACAGCCAAAACGTGGCGATATCGGCAACCACGATCAAAATTCCGATCCACAATACCGTCCATCCGCGCCGCAAAACCTCCTGAAATATAAGGAAATAGGCCACGAGTAGCGCTGCTTCAAACGGCAAATACACAATCGAATAAAAAACCGTGTAAACACCCAGAACCGGAATCGGCAAAACGCCATGGCCGACCAGGAGAGCCGGCGTGAAGAAAACGGCGAGAAAGGCGGCGCGGTATTTAATCTGCGATTGTGGATCCCCTGGTATTCTTCGAATTAAATGCCAAACCCCGCGATAAACCGCATAAATCAGCAAAGCACCAATCGCAAATTTCCCAAAATTGATCAGTGGCGATATATTCCCAAGATGAATCGGTGTCATTATTGCACCTCTATGGCTATTGAATCATTCGCAGCCATTCTTCTTCGCTTAAAATCCTTACACCCAGTTCTTGCGCGGCTTTGGCCTTGGATCCCGCATCCGCGCCGACGACGACGTAATCGGTTTTTTTCGACACGCTGCTTTGCACCTTTGCACCCAATGATTCCGCGCGCGCCTTGGCCTCGCCACGCGACATTTTTTCCAATGTGCCGGTGAATACCACCGATTTTCCTGAAATGGGCGAATTGCTGGCGGCTTTGGGCAAGGCGGTGATGTCTAAAAACCGACGCAAATCGGTGATGGCGTCGCGGTTATGTGATTCACCGAAAAATGCGATAATGTCCGCGATCATGGAATCGCCGATTTGATCGATGCCGTTCAATTCTTCTATCGCCGATTGGTTGCCTTCGGCGGCTTGTTTCATCCGATCCACCCAGTGATCCACGGATTCATAATTACGGGCCAGTAATTTCGCGGTTTGCTCGCCCACTTGGCGAATGCCTAAGGCATAGATAAACCGATCGAGTGGAATCGCGCGTTTAGATTCAATCGCGGCAAATAAATTTTCAATTTTCTTTTCGCCCCATCCTTCGCGGGTGGTTAAATCAATCCCGCCTTTTTTCTGGCGCGATTCCAGGCGGAAAATATCGGCTGGGGTTTGAATGATTTTGTCTTGATATAATTCTTCAACGATTTTGCCGCCCATTCCTTCGATATCGAACGCGCCTTTCGACACGAAATGAATCAAACGCTCCACCGCTTGCGCTTCGCAAGTCAATCCGCCCGTACAGCGGCGCACGGCTTCGTCCTCGCCGCGCACGGCCTTGGCGCCGCAAACAGGGCAGTGATCGGGGAATATGAATGGCGCGGAATTTTTGGCGCGTTTATCGGTAATCACCTCTATCACTTGGGGAATTACATCGCCTGCACGTTGAATAATAACGGTATCGCCAATGCGAATATCCTTGCGCGCGATTTCGTCTTCGTTGTGCAAGGTCGCGCGCGCCACCAGCACGCCGCCGACATTGACCGGATTCAGCTCCGCAACCGGGGTCAGTGCGCCGGTGCGGCCAACCTGAATTGTAATATCATTAATCGTTGTTTGCGCCTGTTCGGCCGGGAATTTCCACGCAACCGCCCAACGCGGCGCGCGGCCGACGAAACCAAGCCGTTCTTGCCAATCGCGGCGGTCGAGTTTAACGACAACGCCGTCCATATCATATTCAATCTTGGCGCGACGCGATAAAATATCCTGATGATACGGCGCCAATTGCGCCAATGTCAGGCCGAATATGGCGTGCGGGTTCACCGCAAATCCCCACGCCTTTAATTTATTCAGCAAATCCGATTGGGTTTCGATTTTATAATTTTTCGACATTTCGCCGATGCTGTACGCGAAAAAATGCAATGGCCGCGTGGCGGTAATCGCTGGATCCAACTGGCGCAACGATCCCGCCGCCATGTTGCGGGGATTGGCAAATAATTCTTCGCCTTCTTTTTCCAATCGCGCATTGAATGCCAGGAAATCCGGCTTGGTCATATAGACTTCGCCGCGAATTTCAATGGAATCCGGGAAATCGTTCCCGCGCAAATTTTGCGGGATTTCGCGGATGGTGCGGATATTGGCGGTTATATCCTCGCCGATCAAACCGTCGCCACGCGTTGCCGCCACCGTCAATTGTCCGTTTTCATATCGCAGGCTGGCGGATACACCATCGATTTTCGGCTCTGCAATATATAATATTTCCGCATTTTCCAGTTCGCGGACATGATTGCGCATCCGGTCTTCGAAATCCTGCATATCCGCATCGTCAAACGCGTTATTCAGCGACAACATCGGCGTGCCATGGGTAACTTTTTTAAATCCCCGCGATGGCGCGGCGCCTACCTGTTCCTGGGTTTTAAATTTTTGGGCGATGTCGGGAAATTGCCCGGCTAATTCTTCGAATCGCACGCGCAATTGATCGTACTCCGCATCGGTAATTTCCGGTTTGTCTTTCTGGTGGTACGCAATATCATGCCGCGCGATTTCTTTCGCCAATTGCGACAATTCAATTTGCGCTTCCATCGGGGTTAATGCGTTATCCGCCGTTTTTTTCGATTGAGATTTAGCCATAAAATTATTCAAACAAGTCGGAATGGGTGCCGGTGCGGACCAGACGTAATTGATTACCGGCTATAATATATATCATCAACCAGTCTGAAGCGATATGGCATTCCCAATGATTGGCCCAATCACCGCTAAGTTTATGTGGACGGCATTTTAAAGGTAAATTCTGTTCTGCTATTAATAGTTCGACAACAGACCAAAGCCTATCCAGATTCCAGCGTCGTTTGCGGGCCAGTTTTAAATCTTTCTTGAATTGCCCTTCAAGATATAATTGTAGCATCTATTCAAACTCGTGGCGCAATTTGTCGAGGGATTCGTAATGGGTCATATTTTTCCCGGCTCTTGCGTTTTTAAGCGCGCGCTGCGTAGTTTTATTGGGCTGGCGCACATCGAATGGCAGGCCTTCATGGATCACAACTTGATGCAGAAACATAGTAATTGCATCAGTCGTAGTCATGCCCAGCGGTTTTAGAATATTGGCGACGTCGCGCTTGATTTTTGGATCGACGCGAGTATTAATGATTTCAGTTTTTGCCATGATTACACCTGTATATTGTATGTATATACATTGTATATCAAATATAATACGTAGTCAATAGTCGTGCCAATAATAATATTTAACAATATCAAATAGATATACTATTACGCCGCACCAAGCAATTTTCCGGCCGCCGCGCGGGCTTCGTCGGTGATCGAGGCACCCGACAGCATTTTGGCCAACTCCTCGCGCCGTTCGGCGGCCGACAGGATTTTCAATTCGGTGCTGGTCGAATTTTTGGATGTGCTTTTGGAAATGCGGTAATGGTGCTGCGCTTTGGATGCGACTTGCGGCGAATGGGTGACCAATAAAATTTGCGCCTTTTGCGCGAGACGTTCCAAGCGCGATCCAACCGCGTCGGCAACGCCGCCAGAAACGCCCGTATCGATTTCATCGAAAATCATGCTGGCGGCCGCGCCGGATTCGGATAGAACGACTTTGATTGCCAGCATAAAACGCGATAACTCGCCGCCCGATGCGATTTTATGTAATGGTCCTGCTGGCATGCCGGGATTGGTGATGACCGCAAATTCGATTGTATCGATGCCATGATCGGCCCATTGATCGTCGGGCAGGATGGATTGCTCTGTAATGAACGTGGCCCGGCCCAATTTTAACGGTTCTAATTCCGCGGCGACCGATTTATCCAGTTTCTGCGCGGATTTTTTGCGTGCGGCGGAAATTTCCAGCGCCAGTTTGTGATAGGATTTTTTTGCCGATTGCGCGGCATCGAACAGCGCCGCGATATGTTGATCGGCATTGTCGATGAAATTGATTTCGTTTTCCATTTGCGCCAGCAATTCCGGCAATTGATCGCACGGCACATTATATTTGCGCGATAACTCGCGAAGGCCGAATAAACGGTCTTCCAAAGTTTCTAATTGCGCCTGTGCATCGCCATCGTCGCCTACGGCATTGCGAAGCGCGGCACCCGCATCTTGCAATTCCACACTGGCGCGTTCCAATGATTGCAAAATAGGTTCCATAATATCGGGCGCCTTGTCGGCGATGCGGCCCAGCGATTTTTGCGCGGTTAAAACCTGGCGGTCTGCGCCTTTTTCGCCTTCGATGGCGTCCAATGCCGTGCCGATCGCGCCGATAATTTTTTCACGGTGTTGTAATAAGGTGCGGCGCGCAGCCAGATCTTCTTCCTCGCCGTTTTTGGCTTCGAATCCGCGCAGTTCATTGATGGCGTGGCGCAGAAATTGTTCCTGGGTTTGCTTGGTTTGTTGATCCGCGACCGCTTGCGCCCAGGATTTTTCCGCCTGTTTCCAGGCGCCGTATAAATTTTTCAATTTATCCAGATCTTTGTTGAGGCCTGCGAAATCATCCAACGTGGCACGGTGCGTGGCGCGGTCCAGCAACCCATGTTGATCAAACTGGCCATGAATTTCGATCAACTCCGCGCCGATTTGTTTCAATAATTGCACGCTGATCGGTTGATCGTTGGCAAAGGCGCGCGATTTTCCATCTGCATTTAAAATCCGGCGCAGAATCAATTCCGTGCCGCTTTCCAATCCTTGGTCTTGTAAGATCGTATGAATGGGGGATTTTTTTGGCAATTCGAATTGCGCGGTTACGCTGGCTTTGTCCGCGCCTTGGCGTACCAGTGACGCGTCCGCGCGCATGCCCAGCGCCAGGCCCAGCGCATCCAGTAAAATCGATTTTCCCGAACCGGTTTCGCCGGTCAATGCGGTCAAGCCGGATTTAAATTCGACATCCAGTTCCTTGATCACGACCACGTCGCGGATGGAGAGGTTGGTAAGCATGACTTCTTATTACCGGGTTTTTATCAGGAATTCTACCCTTTGAGAAAACCTAAAATTCCCCTCCCTTAGGGAGGGGGTAGGGGGAGGGTAAGGCTCCATGATTCGCTTTTCAATGACAGACCGCGCTTTACCCCCTCCCTGCCCTCCCCCAAAGGGGGAGGAAGGAAAGAGTAAATTATCGCGGGAATGACAACAATAAAAGAGTCCTAATTAAAAATCGATCCGATCGTTTTTCCAATAAATGATTTTTCATCGCCTGTCGGCTTGGGCAGTTCAATCTTGCCGTTTTTCAGCAGGCTATAGCTATATTGATACCATTCGCTGCCCGGATAATTGTGGCCCAGCACCGCGGCGTTGGCTTCGGCTTGATCGCGAATGCCCAAAGTATAGTAACACTCGACTAAGCGATGCAAAGCTTCGGGAACGTGCGCGGTAGTTTGATATTGATCCACCACGTTGCGGAACCGGTTGATCGCAGCGGTATAAAGCTGGCGTTTTTGATAAAACCGGCCGATTTGCATTTCTTTGGCCGCTAAATGATCCAGCGTCAAATCGATTTTCAATTTTGCGTCCTTGGCATAATCGGTGTTTGGAAAACGGCGGATAACTTCACGCAAACTTTCCAACGCTTCTTGAGTAATCGATTGGTCGCGTTCGATGTCGTTGATTTGATCGTATGAAACCATCGCTTTTAAATAATAGGCGTAGCCGATTTTCTCGTCGCCCGGATGCAATTGAATAAACCGGTCCAGGGCAAGGGCCGCTTCTTGATACCGTTCGGCCTGATAATAGGAATAGGCGGACATTAATTGCGCCTTCGCCGCCCACTGGGAATAAGGATGTTGACGTTCGACTTCGTCAAACGCGTCGGCGGCGGCCTTGTATTTTTCGGCGACCAATAAATCTTGCGCCTTGTTGTACAATTCTTCGACAGGCGTATCTTTGAATTCGGCTTCTTCTTTTGCTTTATCGCTACTGCTGCTGCAAGCGGTCAGAAATCCGAGGAGCAGGAATAAAAGGAATAATTTTTTCATGCATAAGAATATAGTCGGGGTTTATGGCCCTGACTATAGCAAATTAAAGGTGGGGAAAAGGCGGATTAAGCCCGTAATTTCGCCGGTTCAGCCATCGGATCGTTGGCCGCATTCTGCGTCAAGGCTGGCGTGGAAAGGCGCCAGGCGGATGTATCGGCGAACAGGGCGCGCAGCAATTGGTTATTCATCGCATGGCCGCTGCGGTAAACTTCGACATGCGCCAATAATGGATTGCCGGCCAAATATAAGTCGCCGATCAAATCCAAAACTTTGTGGCGTACAAATTCGTTTTTGAAACGAAGGCCGCCTTCATTCATGACGCCTTCCGGGCCGACGACCACGGAATTTTCCAGCGAACCGCCAAGGCCGAAACCGGCGGCGCGCATTTGTTCGACTTCGTGGTAAAAACCGAATGTTCTGGCGCGGGAAATTTCATTTTTGAAGCCGCCCTGCGTCAAGGTGAATTGATATTCCTGACGGCCAATGGTTTTATCGGTGAATTCAATAATGCAATCCATGCTGAATTGCGGCGCTGGCGACAGAATCGCGTGTTTAGGGCCGTGACCGTTGCTTTCGGAAACCGTGATCGGCTTCAATACTTCGATATATTGGCGCGGCGCAGCTTGCTCGGCAATGCCGGCGCATTCCAGCAAAAATACGAATGGGGCGCTGCTGCCATCCATGATCGGAACTTCTGGCCCGTCGATTTCAATCAAAATATTATCAATGTTCATCGCGGCGAGAGCAGCCATCAAATGTTCAATAGTCGAAACGCTGTGTCCGGCTGGATTCGCGATTTGCGAACATAAGGTTGCGAAATTCACGTTGTTCCAGGTGGCGGGAATGCGGCGGTTTTCGGCCGTACCATTGATGTCGGTGCGTACAAACACAATGCCATGGCCAACAGGGGCCGGCAGCAAGCGCATCGAGGTCGCCTTGCCGCTGTGCAATCCAACGCCTTTGCATGTAACTGGCATAGAAATGCTGTGTTGATACAGGCTGTGCGCCTGGCCGACTTTGGTGACAACTTGGCCCGATGCGACTAAGGTAGTCGCGCGATCCGATTGATTTTTAATTTGATCCAGCATTATGGGCCTGTTTTACCTATGAAAAATGAAAATTCTTTGATGCCCATAATGTAAGGCTATTAACCATTATTAACAAATCACTGTTTATTGCCGTATGTTACAGTATTGTTTCTTGTTTTAGACCAACCACTAAAACCACAGGGCTATTGTGTACATAACAGAAATGAACCAATTTTTATAGTGCTGGCGAAACAATTCCCAGTACCTAATAAAATTATACGAATTCGTTAAAATAGGGGTTGACGGGTAGTGCATGATACCTGTATAACCCGCATCAACCTTTACCGGGAAATGGCGGTAGTGCTACGTTTTAACTGAAAACAAAGCATTAAACGCATTTCTCAAACAAAAAGATAACCCCGCCGGGAACTACTCAGTTTTCCACAAGTAGCACTTGGCCTTGTTATTATTATTGTTTGTTGCATCGGCAAAGGGTGAGTCCAAAGACTCTCGGGTCTTTAGGAAGCGCCAAGGTAGCGATGCAGACATTAGGGCAGGATTTTAAATCGCAAAGTTGCTTTGCGTGTGCTCGCGTTGTCTGTTCCATTTATCTTACCGCGATTCCTTCAAAAATTTGGTCTCTGGCAGCTTCCAGTAATGGGGCAGGGTTTTTAATTTTGTTTAAACAACAAGAGGCGGTTTGATACATGCCAACGATTAACCAACTGATACGCAAAGGCCGCAAAGTGCCAAGCTATCGCAACACCGTTCCGGCGCTGGAAGCATGCCCGGAAAAACGCGGTGTTTGCACGCGCGTTTACACCACCACACCGAAAAAGCCGAACTCCGCTTTGCGTAAAGTCGCGCGTATTCGCTTGACCAACGGTCACGAAGTCACTGCGTACATTCCGGGCGAAGGTCACAATTTGCAAGAACACTCGGTGGTGTTGATCCGCGGCGGTCGTGTAAAAGACTTGCCAGGCGTGCGTTATCACATCGTTCGTGGTTCCTTGGATACTCAAGGTGTCAAAGACCGTAAACAACAGCGCTCGAAATACGGCGCGAAACGTCCGAAGTAAGATCAGGAGCAGAAGAATATGTCCCGTCGCAGAAAAGCAGAGCGCAGAGAAGTTACCCCGGATCCGAAATTCGGCAATCTGCAATATGCCCGTTTTATCAATCGCTTGATGTATCAAGGCAAAAAATCCCAAGCTGAAACCATTTTTTATGGCGCCTTGGATATCGTTGCCGCGAAAACCAAACGCAATCCGCAAGAAGTTTTCGCCGAAGCGATCGACAACATCCGTCCGACCATGGAATTGAAATCCCGTCGGGTCGGTGGTGCAACTTATCAGGTTCCAACCGAAGTTCGTTTTGATCGTTCGATCGATTTGGGTCAACGTTGGATTATCGTTGCCGCTCGTGGCCGTGGCGATAAAACCATGGACAGCCGTTTGGCAAACGAAATCATGGATGCCGCGCAAAATCGTGGCGCTGCCGTGAAAAAACGCGAAGAAACCCACAAAATGGCCGAAGCCAACCGTGCCTTCGCTCATTTGAAATGGGGCGCGTAATACGAATATTTAGGCTGAGTTAGGTAGTTAGAGAAAATATAAAAGGTAATTAGAGAAGAAAATGGCAAGAACGACACCATACGATAAATATAGAAACATCGGAATTTGCGCGCACATCGACGCGGGTAAAACCACGACGACGGAACGTATTCTCTATTATACCGGTAAATCCTATAAAATCGGCGAAGTACACGAAGGTACCGCGACGATGGACTGGATGGAACAGGAACAAGAACGCGGCATTACGATTACGTCCGCGGCGACCACTTGCTTCTGGCGCGACCATCGCATCAACATCATCGATACGCCTGGCCACGTTGACTTCACCATCGAAGTCGAACGTTCCATGCGCGTTCTGGACGGCGCTGTAACCGTATTCGACTCGGTTGCCGGTGTTGAACCGCAATCCGAAACCGTATGGCGCCAAGCGGACAAATATAATGTTCCGCGTATTTGCTTTGTCAATAAAATGGACCGTATCGGCGCGGATTTCTATCGCTGCGTCGAAGAAATCACCACCAAATTGGGTGCAAAACCAATCGTTACCCAATTGCCGGTCGGTATCGAAAACGATTTCAACGGCATGATCGATTTGATCAAAATGAAATATGTGTTCTGGGATAAAGAAACCGCGCTGGGTGCGAAATACGACACCGCCGATATTCCGGCCGACATGCAAGCGAAAGCCAAAGAATGGCGCGCGAAAATGATCGAAGGCATCATCGATATGGACGATGTTGCTTTGGAAAAATATTTGAATGGCGAAGAACCATCCGAAGAAACCATCAAAAAATGTCTGCGCAAGGGCACGACCACCTTTACTTTCGTTCCGGTTATTTGCGGCGCGGCATTCAAAAACAAAGGCGTACAACAGCTGTTGGATGCGATTGTTGATTACTTGCCATCGCCACTTGAAATCAATAATGGCGAAGTTAAAGGCAGCTTGCCGGATTCCGAAGATGAATTGGTGCTAAAGCGTTTGGACGAAGCGCCATTCTCTGGTCTAGCGTTTAAAATTATGAACGATCCGTTCGTAGGCTCGCTGACATTCGTGCGCGTTTACACTGGCGTTCTCGAAGGTGGCTCGTACGCTTTGAATTCGACCAAAGATCAACGTGAACGCGTTGGCCGTATGTTGTTGATGCACGCGAACACCCGTGAAGATATCAAAGAA
This sequence comes from Alphaproteobacteria bacterium, assembly GCA_004295055.1. Classification (NCBI taxonomy): domain Bacteria; kingdom Pseudomonadati; phylum Pseudomonadota; class Alphaproteobacteria; species Alphaproteobacteria bacterium. The sequence goes on from SHNJ01000031.1 coordinate 45,197, forward strand.
GCGCGCGCCGGCGATATTATCGCTTTGGCTGGTTTAAAATCGACCACCACCGGCGACACGCTTTGCAACCCGGACAAACCGATCATCTTGGAACGCATGATTTTCCCAGAACCGGTTATCGAAGTTGCCGTCGAACCGAAATCCAAAGCCGACCAAGAGAAAATGGGCGTCGCTTTGTCGAGGCTTGCGCAAGAAGATCCTTCGTTCCGCGTTACTTCGGATCAGGAATCCGGCCAGACCATTATTAAAGGTATGGGCGAATTGCACTTGGAAATTATCGTCGACCGGATGAAACGCGAATTTAAAGTCGAAGCAAACGTTGGCGCGCCGCAAGTTGCGTACCGCGAAACGATTTCGAAAAAATACGTCGAAGATTACACCCACAAAAAACAATCGGGTGGTTCGGGTCAATACGCGCGCGTTATCATCGAATTCGAACCATTGCCACCTGGCTCCGGCTTCGTATTCGAATCCAAAATCGTCGGCGGTTCTGTTCCACGCGAATATATCCCTGGCGTTGAAAAAGGTTTGGAATCCGCACGTGATAACGGTGTTATCGCCGGCTTCCCAATGATTGATTTCAAAGCGACCTTGACCGATGGTGCTTACCACGATGTCGACTCGTCCGCTTTGGCGTTCGAAATTGCCGCTCGTGCAGCCTTCCGCGAAGGTATTGCCGCTGCGTCGCCAAAACTGCTCGAACCAGTGATGCGCGTCGAAGTGGTGACACCGGAAGATTACATGGGCGACGTGATCGGCGACTTGAACAGCCGCCGTGGCCAAATCACCGGCATGGATCAACGCGGCAACGCTCGCGTTGTGAATGCGATGGTGCCATTGGCGTCGATGTTCGGTTATGTCAACACGTTGCGTTCCATGTCTCAGGGCCGCGCGCAGTACAGCATGCATTTCGACCACTATGAAATGGTGCCGACCGCAATTTCCGATGAAGTTAAAGCGAAGTATGCATAAGGTTTAAAGGTAGTAGGGTAACCAGAGTTAAAAATTTTTTGAAGGAGTAGACCATGACGAAAGAAACATTTAACAGAGCAAAACCGCACGTGAACGTCGGTACCATTGGTCACATCGACCACGGTAAAACCACCACCACCGCGGCTTTGACAGCTGTATCGAACGCTGTCGGCTTTATGAAAGGCGGCGCGATCTCGTATGACCAAGTTGCAAAAGCTTCGGAAAAAGACGGACGTCGCGATTCGACCAAGATCATTACGATCGCAACCAGCCACGTTGAATACGAATCCGAAAAACGCCACTACGCTCACGTAGACTGCCCAGGCCACGCCGACTATGTTAAAAACATGATCACCGGCGCTGCACAGATGGACGGCGCGATTCTGGTTGTTTCTGCGGTTGACGGCCCAATGCCGCAAACCCGCGAACACGTATTGTTGGCGCGTCAGGTTGGCGTTCCTAAAATCGTCGTGTTCTTGAACAAAGTTGACTTGGTTGACGATCCGGAATTGTTGGATCTCGTGGAAATGGAAATCCGCGATTTGTTGAACAAATATCAATTCGAAGGCGACAAAACCCCGATCGTTCGCGGTCAGGCGAAAGCCGCTCTGGAAAACCCAGGCGATGCAAAAGCCAACGAAGGTATCACCAATTTGTTGAAAGCTTTGGATGAATGGATTCCAATGCCACAACGCGACATCGACAAAGCCTTCTTGATGCCTGTTGAAGACGTATTCTCGATCTCCGGCCGCGGTACTGTTGTTACCGGTCGTGTAGAACGCGGTATCGTAAAAGTGGGCGACGAGATCGAAATCATCGGTTTGCGTCCAACCATTAAAACCACCGTTACCGGCGTTGAAATGTTCCGCAAATTGCTGGACAAAGGTCAAGCTGGCGACAACGTGGGCGTATTGCTCCGTGGTACCAAGCGCGAGGAAGTCGAACGCGGTCAAGTTTTGGCTGCTCCAGGTTCGATTACCCCGCACTCCAAGTTCAAAGCTGAAGCGTACATCTTGAACAAAGAAGAAGGCGGCCGTCATACTCCGTTCTTCGCGAACTATCGTCCGCAGTTCTATTTCCGTACCACCGACGTGACCGGTCAGGTTGTGTTGCCAGCTGGTACCGAGATGGTGATGCCTGGCGATAACATTTCGATGGAAGTGCACTTGATCACTCCGATCGCAATGGATGAAGGTTTACGTTTCGCGATCCGTGAAGGCGGCAAAACCGTCGGCGCCGGCGTCGTTGTAAAAATCATCGAGTAGTAAGGGTTGTTATCCGGATGCCCATCAACGGGCATCCGGAAAACGAAAAAAATAGAGGCAAGGGAAAATGGAAAACCAAAATATACGTATCCGCATTAAGTCGTTCGATCATCGTGGGCTCGAAGCCTCGGTGCGCGAAATCGTCACCACCGCCAACAGAACTGGCGCGCGGGTGCGTGGTCCAATCCCAATGCCAACCAGAATCGAACGTTTCACGGTGAACCGTTCGCCGCACGTCGACAAAAAATCACGCGATCAATTCGAAATCCGCACTCATTTGCGTGTTTTGGACATCGTCGAACCGACGCCGCAAACCATCGATGCTTTGATGAAGCTCGATTTGGCCGCCGGCGTGGACGTGCAAATCAAATTATTGGCTGCTGCTTAATAGGTTTCAGGTATCAGGTATCTGGTGCCAGGTTTAAAAAGGGAGAAGGACAAGGATGTTGATATAAGGCAGGAGGCGGATAAGAAGTAATTTCTTAACCTGACACCTGATACCCAACACCCGACACCTTAAATAAAATGCGTACTGGTTTAATTGCGAAGAAATTGGGGATGACCCGTTGGTATACCGAAGACGGACAACACGTGCCGGTCACGGTATTGCATGTCGACAATTGCGAAGTTGTCGGTCAACGTTCGGTCGAAAAAAACGGCTACACCGCGGTGCAATTGGGCATCGGTACCCGTAAAGTGAAAAACGTCAGCAAAAGCCTGCGTGGTCAATTTGCCGCTGCGAAAACCGAACCAAAAGCGAAATTGGTCGAATTCCGCATCGATCCGGCAAATATGTTGAATGTCGGCGATAAATTATCGGCCGAGCATTTTGTGGTTGGTCAATTTGTCGATGTGTGCGGCATTTCGATCGGTCGTGGTTTCCAAGGCCCGATGAAGCGTCACAACTTCGCCGGTTTGAAAGCAACCCACGGTGTGTCGATTCGTCACCGCTCGCACGGTTCGACCGGTCAACGCCAAGATCCAGGCCGCGTATTTAAAAACAAACGCATGGCCGGTCACATGGGCGACGTGCGCGTAACAGCGGAAAATTTAAAAGTGATCAATACCGATGCCGGTGAAAATATCATCATGGTCAAAGGTTGCGTACCTGGCGCCGAAGGCAGCTATGTATTGATCCGCGATGCGATTAAAAAAGCAGCTCCGAAAGATGCGCCGAAACCGGCTGCATTGAAAACGGCTGCGGCGTAAGGATTAGGGTGAAGTCATGCAATTAAATGTAACTACATTAGACAACAAGTCCGCCGGACAGATCGATTTGAAAGATACTGTTTTCGCGCTGACTCCGTTGCGCAAAGACATTATGGCCCGCGTGGTCAACTGGCAATTGGCCAAACGCCAAGCCGGTACCCACAAAACCAAGGAAATCGGCGATGTTTCCGGCCGCAAGGCGAAACCATGGGCGCAAAAAGGCACTGGCCGTGCTCGTCAGGGTTCGTTGCGTTCTCCTCAGTTCCGTGGTGGTGCAACCATCTTCGGTCCGGTTGTTCGTTCGCACGGTTTCGACTTGCCGAAAAAATTCCGCGCCTTGGGCTTGAAAATGGCTTTGTCGGCCAAAGCAGCCGAAGGCAAGTTGGTTGTGGTTGACACCGATCAATTGAAAGACGCGAAAACCGCTTCGGTATCGAAATTTTTCGATAAATTGGGCGTGAAAAGCGCGTTGTTCATTGGTGGCGAGAAATTGAATGACAATTTCGCCAAGGCAGCCGCAAACGTGAAAAATTTCGATGCATTGCCGCAAGTTGGCATCAATGTGTACGACATTATTCGCCGCGACACTTTGATTTTGACCAAAGACGCAGTGGATCATTTGCATACCCGTCTGGGCGGCGCAAAAAAAGCCAAAGCAGCGAAAGCTCCTAAGGCAAAAGCAGCTGCAAAAACGGCTAAGGGAGAATAATCATGGCGATAAAAAAAGAAAATACTGCAAAAAAATCCGCCGCTCCGACCATCAGCCGTGAAAAAGCTCTGGGCATGTTGCGTCGTCCGGTAATCACCGAAAAAGCGACCCGTGGCAGCGAATTTAACCAAGTTTCGTTCTTTGTGCCAATGTGCGCAACCAAACCGGAAATCAAATCCGCGGTTGAAACATTGTTCAAAGTGAAAGTGACCGGCGTCAATACTTCGGTATTGAAAGGCAAACAGAAATTTTTCCGTGGCCGCATTGGCGAACGTTCGGACAAGAAAAAAGCGATTGTTACATTGGCCGAAGGTCAGACGATCGACATCACCACAGGGATCTAAAGGAATTTAGAGGCGACAATGGCATTAAAAACATATAATCCGGTTACCCCGACACAACGTCACCTGATCAATTTGGATCGTGATGGTCTGTGGAAAGGCAAACCAGTAAAAACTTTGACTGCGGGCAAACATTCGACCGGCGGCCGTAACAACAATGGCCGTATTACATCGCGTCATCGCGGCGGCGGTCATAAGCAAGCCTATCGTATCATCGATTTCAAACGCAGCAAATTCAACGTGGAAGCAACGGTAGAGCGTATCGAGTACGATCCAAACCGCACCGCTTTCATCGCTTTGATCAATTATGTCGATGGCGACAAAGCCTACATCTTGGCTCCGCAACGCCTGCAAGTTGGCGACAAAGTCATCGCCGGTGAACGCGTCGATCCGAAACCGGGCAACGCGATGCCGATGAAGAATATGCCGATCGGTACGATCATGCATAACATTGAATTGAAACCGGGCAAAGGCGGCCAAATGGCTCGTTCCGCCGGTACTTTCGTTCAATTAATCGGCCGTGACCAAGGTATGGCGCAGTTGCGTATGGCTTCTGGCGAAATGCGTTTGGTAACTGCAGATTGTATGGCAACCGTTGGCGCGGTTTCGAACCCGGATGAGAAAAACTTGGTTATCGCGAAAGCAGGCCGTCAACGTTGGCTCGGCAATCGTCCGCATGTTCGCGGTATTGCGATGAACCCGGTCGATCACCCGCACGGCGGTCGTACCAACGGTGGCAAACATTGGGTTACGCCATGGGGCATTTCCTGCAAAGGCAAGAAAACCCGGCATAACAAGTCGACGGATCGTTTCATTATTCGTCGTCGCAACAGCAAGATTGAAACGCAGTAGTTAGGAAAAGGGAGTAAACATCGTGGCACGTTCAGTTTGGAAAGGTCCGTTTGTCGCTGGATATCTGCTTAAGAAAGCGGAAAAAGCGAAAACATCCGGCCGCAAAGAAGTGATCAAAACATGGTCGCGCGCTTCGACTATCCTGCCGCAATTCGTCGGCCTGACTTTCGGCGTGCATAACGGCAACAAATTCATTCCGGTGTTGGTCACCGAAAACATGGTCGGTCATAAGTTTGGCGAATTCGCCATGACCCGTCATTTCAGCGGCCATACGCCGGCGGATAAATCCGCTTCGAAAGCGTCTGAGTAATAGGTAGTAATATGTCGAAAAAAGCAAAAGCACGGGCCCTGGCCCCAACCGAATCGAAAGCGATCTCCAAGAATTTGCGCGTCAGTCCGCGTAAATTGAATTTGGTGGCGCAAACCATTCGCGGCAAAAAAGTAGGCGCAGCCTTGCAGCAATTGAACTTCTCGCCAAAGCGTATCGCGGTGGACGTGAAAAAATGCCTGCAATCGGCGGTGGCCAATGCTGAAAACAATCAGCAATTGGATATCGACCGCTTGGTCGTAAAAGAAGCCTATGTCGGCGTTTCATTCGCGATGCGCCGTTTCCATGCGCGTGGCCGCGGCCGCGCCAGTCCGGTTATCAAGCCTTTTGCGCATTTAACCGTGGTTGTTGCAGAGCAAGAAAAACAAGCGAAAGCTTCGAAAACCCAAACCAATAAAGAGAGTGCATAATGGGACAGAAGACTAATCCAATCGTCATGCGTTTAGGCATCAATCGGGCCCATGATTCCCGTTGGTATGCCGCAAAATCTTATGCTGGTTTGCTGGAAGAAGATTTTGCATTGCGCGCTTATGTGGTCGAAAAATTGGGCGATGCCGCCGCGATCAGCCGCGTCGTGATTGAACGTTTGACCAAGCGTGTCCGCATTACGATTTACAGCGGCCGTCCTGGCGTGATTATCGGCAAAAAAGGCGCCGGTATCGAGGCACTGCAGAAAGAATTGAAAAAAATCACCAAAGACGAAGTGAACATCAACCTGGTTGAAATTCGTAAACCGGAAATCGATGCGAAATTGGTGGCAGAATCGATCGCGCAACAGTTGGAACGCCGTATCGCTTTCCGCCGTGCGATGAAACGCGCCGTACAAAACGCAATGCGTTTGGGCGCGCTGGGTATTCGTATCAATTGCTCCGGCCGTTTGGGCGGCGCAGAGATTGCGCGTATGGAATGGTATCGTGAAGGCCGTGTGCCTTTGCACACATTGCGCGCGGATATCGATTTCGCACGGGCCGAGGCAGAAACCACCATGGGAATTTGCGGCGTAAAAGTTTGGATTTTCAAAGGCGAGATCATGGAAAACGATCCGCTGGCATCCGAAAAACGGAATGCTGAAAACCGTCCGGCTAGCGCCTAGGCATTTGGATTAAAGGAAGACGACAATGTTATCACCGAAGAAAACAAAATTCAGAAAAGCCATGAAAGGCCGTGTCAAAGGCATGGCTAAAGGTGGCTTTACCTTGGCACACGGTGCTTATGGTTTGAAATCGGTTGAACCGGGCCGTTTGAACGCCCGCGAAATCGAAGCCGCTCGTCGTGCTTGCGCGCGTGAAACCAAGCGTCAAGGCAAAATGTGGTTGCGCATTTTCCCAGACGTTCCGGTATCGCGCAAACCAGCCGAGGTGCGTATGGGTTCGGGTAAAGGCAGCCCGGAATATTGGATGTGCCGTATTAAACCGGGCCGCATCTTGATTGAATTGGACGGTGTTCCAGCGGCAGTTGCCAAACGCGCATTTGAATTGGCGTCGGCGAAATTGTCGGTCAAAACGAAAATGGTTGTGCGGATCGGCGAAGCCGATATTCACGGCTAGAGGAATTGGGTGAAGTTATGAGCAAAATTGCGGATGTAAGAACAAAGTCGGATGACGAATTGAACCAGATCGTTACCGATCTGTCGAAAGAAGCGTTCAATTTGCGTTTTCAAAAAACCGGCGGCCAGCTGGAAAATTTGGCTCGTCCGCGTTTGGTGCGCAAGGAATTGGCCCGTGCCAAAACCGCTTTGCGTGAACGCGCCTTGGGATTGAATTATGCGACTGCCGCGAAAGCTGGCAAAGCAAAGAAACCAGCGGCTAAGACAGCCAAGAAAAAAGCGAGCTAAGGAGTAAATTATGCCAAAACGCATATTGACAGGTGAAGTGGTAAGCAAATCGGGCAGCAAAACCGTAAAGGTGAAAGTAACCCGCCGCGTACCGCACCCGAAATACAAAAAAATCGTCACGCTGACCAAAAATTATGCGGCGCATGACGAGAAAAACCAATTTAACGTTGGCGACAAAGTGCGCATTCAAGAATGCCGCCCATTGTCGGCGACCAAACGCTGGGAAGTATTGACCGCTGCATAAGCGATCGAACAGCAGGAATAGTGAAATAGAGGTAGTGTCATGATTCAACAAATGAGCAATTTAGAAGTCGCCGATAATTCGGGTGCGCGCAAAGTCCGCTGCATCAAAGTATTGGGTGGCTCCAAACGCCGCTATGCCCAAGTCGGCGATGTAATCGTGGTTGCTATCCGCGATGCTATTCCAAAAGGCAAAGTAAACAAAGGCGACGTGCACAAAGCCGTAATCGTTCGCACCGCTGCGCCAATCAAACGCGCTGACGGTTCGGTGATTCGTTTTGACACCAACGCTGCCGTGTTGATCACCGCCCAAGGCGAACCGATCGGCACCCGTATCTTTGGACCGGTGACTCGCGAACTGCGTTCTAAGAATTTCATGAAAATCATCTCGTTGGCACCGGAAGTGCTATAGAGGTTGGGGGAACTATGACAACGATTGCAAAAAAATTAAAAATTAAAAAAGGCGATAACGTAATCGTCTTGACCGGCAAGGACAAAGGCAAAAAAGGCGAAGTATTGCGCGTTTTGCGCGAAGAAAACCGTCTGGTTGTCCGTGGCGTGAACGTGGTGAAAAAACACCAACGCCCAAGCGCCGCTGGCGCTGGCGGCATCGTCGACAAAGAATTGTCGATCCATATTTCCAACGTTGCTTTGGCTGATCCGAAAACCGGCAAGGCAACCCGTGTTGGTTATCAAGTAAAAGATGGCAGCAAAATCCGTATCGCAAGAAAATCGGGTGAAACCATCGATACCGTTTCAAAGGCAGGATAGTGAATCATGGCAAAGACTAACGCAGCAACGGCCCCAAGGCTGAAATCGGAATACCAAAGCGCGGTCATCAAGAAATTGATGGAAGAATTTGGGTATGAAAATATCATGCAAGTGCCGAAATTGACCAAAATCGTGGTTAACATGGGCATCGGCGAAGGCACCCAAGATCAAAAACGCGTGTTGAAAGCCGCGGAAGAATTGGGATTGATCACCGGCCAAAAAGCGATTTTGACCAAATCGAAAAAATCGATTGCGACCTTTAAATTGCGCCAAAACCTGGCGATCGGTTGCAAAGTCACTTTGCGCAAAGAAAAAATGTGGGAATTTTTGGATCGTTTGATCAACATCGCTTTGCCGCGCGTGCGCGACTTCCGCGGTGTATCGGGACGCAGCTTCGATGGACGCGGCAATTACTCGCTGGGTCTGAAAGAGCAATTCGTGTTCCCGGAAATCAATTACGACAAAGTGGAACATGTGCAAGGTATGGATATCGTAATTTGCACCACCGCGAAAACGGACAAAGAAGCCAAAGCTTTGCTGAAGGCTTTTAACATGCCGTTTTTTAATTAGGGTTTTGGGTATTGGGTAATGGGTTTAGGAAAGTAGTAATTTATATGGGATTGAAGGATTAGGGAAAACGGTTTGGATCGACAATGAAATTCGCCCAAACCCCAAAACCCAAATCCCAAACCCCAAACCCCATTAAAAGAAAGACGATAAAAAGATAAGGAACTAACAAATGGCAAAAACCAGTTCGATTTACAGAAACAAAAAACGCCGCAAAATGTCGAAGCAGCAGGCCCCAAAACGCGCCAAATTAAAGGCGATCGTGATGGACAAATCCCTGCCGTTCGAAGAACGTTTTGAAGCGCAATTGAAACTGTCGGCATTGCCGCGTAACGGATCGAAAATCCGCGTGCGCAATCGTTGCTGGTTTTCTGGCCGTTCGCGCGCGGTATACCGCCGCTTCGGTTTGTCGCGTTTGGCGATCCGCCAGTTCGGCGCAGATGGTTTGATTCCTGGCTTGACAAAATCCAGCTGGTAATTTGGGAAAAAGGTTTAGGGTTTAGGTTTATTAATCGAGGATAAGACAATGGCTTTAATTGATCCTTTAAGTGATATGCTAACACGGATTCGCAACGGCCAGAAAGCCAAGCAATCGGCTATTCTGTGCCCGGCATCCAACTTACGCAAAAACGTTTGCGAAGTGATGCAACGCGAAGGTTACATCCGTGGCTTCAAACTGGAGGAAGCGGAAGGCAAAAAACAACTCAAGATCGAGTTGAAATATGCCGACGGCCAACCGGTTATCAAAGAAATCCGCCGCGTATCGCGGCCGGGCCGCCGTATTTACAGCGGTATTAAGACATTGAAACCAGTTTACAATGGCTTGGGTATTTCGATTCTATCGACGCCAAAAGGCGTGATGTCGGATATCGAAGCGCGCGCGGCCAATGTTGGCGGCGAAGTATTGTGCTGCGTATTCTAGGGAATAAGGGGTAAGTATTATGTCACGCGTCGGTCAAAAACCAATCACTTTGCCAGCAGGCGTCGAAGCCGTGGTAAATGAACGCACCTTGAAAATCAAAGGCAAGGGCGGCGAATTATCGATGAATTTTTCGCCATTAATTACGGTGAAAAAAGAAGGTAACGTTTTAACCTTCACGCCAGTCAATAAAACCAAGCAAGCGCGCATGGATTGGGGCACAACCCGTTCCCGCGCCAACAGCATGGTCAAAGGCGTCACCGAAGGCTTCAAGCAAAAAATGCAATTGCAAGGCGTCGGTTATCGTGCCGAAATGAAAGGCAAAACCTTGTCGATGAAAGTCGGCCACAGCCATGAAGATATTTCCACTCCGCCAACCGGCGTAAACGTAAAAGTGGACAAACAAACCGATATTGAAATCAGCGGCGCCGATAAACAAGCCGTTGGCCAATATGCTGCGTTGTTGCATCTGACCAAACCGCCAGAGCCGTACAAAGCCAAAGGCGTGCATTATGAAGGTCAGGAAGTAGAACGCAAAGAAGGCAAGAAGAAGTAGGGTGTCATTATGTTAGCATCGAAAAAATTGGCCTTGCGCCGCAAATCCCGCAACCGTTTCAGTCTGGCAAAAAAATCCGCTGGCCGTTTACGCTTGTCGGTTCATCGTTCCGGCAATCATATTTATTTGCAAGTGATCGATGATACCAAAGGTCAAACTTTGGTTTCGGCTTCGAGCCTGGACAAAGATTTGAAAGGCAAATTGAAAACCGGCGGTAACGTCGATTCGGCCAAACAAGTTGGTTTATTGCTGGGTCAGCGCGCCGTAAAGGCCGGCATCACCGAAGTGGTGTTTGACCGCGGTTTATATCGTTATCATGGCCGGGTGAAATCCTGTGCCGAAGGCGCGCGCGAAGCCGGCTTGCAATTCTAATAGGGACTAGGGAATCATGACTCAAAATGAAGTAACCGAAAACAAAGAACAACTGGCCCCAGGCGCCGAAGACGAAGAAGGTCGTGGACGCGGTCGTGGCCGTGGTCGCGGTCGTGGACGCCGTACGGAAAATCGCGAACGCGAAAATAACCGTGAAGAAGATACTGGTGAAATTCAAAAGCCAGTATATATCGGCCGTGTTTCTAAAACCGTAAAAGGCGGTAAACGCTTTTCGATCGCAGCCCTGGTGGTTGTTGGTGACGGCAAAGGCCGCATCGGTTACGGCAAAGGTAAAGCAAAAGAGGTTCAAGACGCGATGCGTAAAGCGGTTGACCAAGCTCGCCGCAACATGATTCGCATTCCATTGCGCGATGGCCGCACCATTCATCATGATGTGTTCGGCAAATTCGGCGCGGGCAAAGTGCATTTGCGCACGGCGCCGGCCGGTACCGGTATTATCGCCGGCGGTCCGATGCGCGCGATGTTCGAAGCCTTGGGCGTTGCCGACTTTGTCGGTAAATCGTTGGGATCGTCGAATCCGCACAACATGGTTCGCGCGACTTTGGCGGCATTGACCCAAACCAATTCGCCACGCACCATTGCGGCGCGTCGCAACAAAAAAGTGAATGAAATTTTGCCAGGCGCCCGTAACACGGAAGCATCGGCATAACGAGAAGGTTTTAAGTCATGGCTAAGAAACAAATCAAAGTAACGCAAATCGGCAGCCCGATCGGCCGCCAGGCAATTCAAGAAAAAACCTTGATTGGTCTTGGCTTGAACAAACGTCATCGCACGCGCGTTCTTGAAGATACTCCTTCGGTGCGCGGCATGATCAACAAAGTTAAACATTTGGTGGTCGTAGAGGCTGCTTAATTATTCCCGTGTGGAATGGATATAAAGGTGATGTTATGAGACTGAATGAAATTCGCGATAATGAAGGCTCTCACAAACGCTCTCGCCGTTTGGGCCGTGGTATCGGTTCGGGCCGGGGTAAAACTTGCGGCCGCGGTGGCAAAGGCCAGACCGCGCGTACCGGTGTTCGCCTGAAAGGCTTTGAAGGCGGTCAGATGCCGATTCACCGCCGTTTGCCAAAACGCGGTTTCAACAATCCAAACTCGATGAATTTGGTCGAAGTTTCCTTGCGTTTGTTGCAACAAGCATTGGAAGCCGGAAGAATTTCCGCTGGGGCTTCGTTGACGGCAGAATCGCTGAAACAAGCGGGCGTAATCAACAAAACCGGTTGTGGAATTCGTTTGCTGGGCCAAGGTGCGTTGAAATCGGGCGTGAATATCGAAGTATATTCCGCAACCGCCGGCGCAAAAGCCGCCGTTGAAAAAGCTGGCGGAAAAGTAACCGAATTGCGCGCTAAACGCGAAGAGCCAAGCAACAGCTTTGCCGCTCGCCGCGCCAAAGCAAAAGAAACCGCTGCAAAGGCTTTTGAAGCCCGCGCAAACGCGAAGAAGTAAATTAATCCCTTCCCCCTTGTGGGGAAGGGTAGATAAACTTAATCGAGCAAAGCGAGATTTAGTTTATATTGGATGGGGGTACCCCCACCCAGCTTTAACTAAGCTCACTATTGTTCGCTAAGTTAAAGCATCCCTCCCCACAGGGGGAGGGCAATGTCAATAAAGAGAGAGAATTCCAATGGTATCCGCCGCAGAACAATTGACCCAAAATATGAATTTCGGCGTTCTGGCCAAAGCGACAGAACTGAAGAAACGCATTTGGTTTACCCTTGGGCTTTTGATCATTTACCGTTTGGGCACCTATATTCCATTGCCGGGCATTGATCCGGTGATCATGGCTGATATTTTCAAGCATAATTCTGGCGGCATTCTGGGCATGTTCGATATGTTTTCGGGCGGTGCGGTCAGCCGTATGTCGATTTTCGCACTCAACATTATGCCTTATATTTCGGCGTCGATTATCGTGCAATTATTGACCGCTGTTGTGCCGTCTTTCGAAGCGATGAAAAAAGAAGGCGAAGCGGGCCGCAAAAAAATCAATCAATATACCCGCTATGGCACCGTGGTTTTAGCCGCTGTGCAAGCTTATGGTATCGCGGTCGGTTTGGAAGGCATGACAGGTTCCGTTGGATCCGCTGTTACCGATCCAGGCATGTTTTTCCGTTTGACCACCGTAATCACTTTGACCGGCGGTACCGTGTTTTTGATGTGGATGGGCGAACAAATTACCGCGCGCGGCATTGGTAACGGATCGTCGTTGATCATTTTCGCCGGTATCGTCGCGAACTTGCCGCGGGCCTTGGCGCAGTTATTTGAATTGGGCCGCACCGGCGCGATTTCGACCGGTTTCTTGTTGTTCCTGATCGTAATGTGCGTGGCTGTAATTGCCTTTATCGTTTTCGTTGAACGCGCGATGCGCCGCATTGTGGTGCAATATCCGCGCAGACAAGTTGGCAACAGCATGACCGCCGGTGACGCCAGCTTTTTGCCGATGAAATTGAACACCTCTGGCGTTATTCCGCCAATTTTTGCAAGCTCGCTGTTGTTATTGCCGTTGACCTTCGCCGGCTTTGCGCATGGCGACAGCCCGGAATGGTTGCGCACGATTGCCAGCACGATTGGCCACGGTCAGCCTGCTTATATGGGGTTGTATGCGTTGCTGATTATTTTCTTCGCGTTTTTCTATACCGCGATTATTTTCAATCCGGCTGAAACCGCAGAAAATTTACGCAAATATGGCGGTTTCGTTCCTGGTATTCGTCCGGGCGCGACTACGGCTAATTATTTGGACTATGTGTTGACGCGCATTACGGTTTTGGGATCCTTGTATCTCGCTGGCATTTGCTTGTTGCCGGAATTTCTGATTGCCAAACATTCCTTGCCGTTTTATTTCGGCGGCACGTCGTTGTTGATCGTCGTATCGGTAACCATGGACACGGTTGCGCAAATCAACGCGCATTTGATCCAGCACCAATATGAAGGCTTGATCAAGAAAGCCAAATTGCGGGGCCGCAAGTGAACATAATTTTGCTCGGCCCGCCAGGGGCGGGCAAAGGAACGCAGGCCAGAATTTTACAGGAAAAATTTGGCCTGATTCAGATCGCCACCGGCGATATGTTGCGCGAGCATATTAAACATCACACCGATCTTGGCCAGCTAGCGCAGAATTATATGAACCACGGCCAATTGGTTCCGGATCTGGTTGTCATTCAAATGATCGAATCGCGCATCGGCGAACCGGATGCGAAAAATGGATTTATTTTGGACGGTTTTCCGCGCACGGTGGCGCAAGCCGAAGCATTGGACAAAATGCTTGGCCGCAAAAAGTTGAAATTGGATCATGTCATCGAAATGAAAGTAGATGAAGAAGAGCTGATTAAGCGTATCGCCGGACGGTATACTTGCGCTGCTTGCGGCGAAGGGTATCACGACGAGTACAAAAAGCCGGTTAAAGCCGGAATTTGCGATAAATGCGGTTTCAGCCAGTTTACCCGCCGCGAAGACGACAAGGCCGAAACGGTTCGCAAGCGCCTAGAAGCTTTCCGTGCACAGACCGCGCCGATCCTGCCTTATTATCAGTCTAAAGGCACATTAAAAACCGTGGATGGCATGGCTGAAATAGACGATGTGCAGCATCAATTAACGGCTATTTTAAAATAGTTTCCTAATTGTCATCCTAGCGGATATTAATATTTTGAGTAAATACAACCGCTGGCGAATGCATAAAAGTCGTGTGCACGCGTGGTGTAATAAAACTCTTTAACATCATTAGACATTTAAAAGCATCAACACGCTGTTCGGGCTTTGCCTGCATAAAAGAAAATAATAATGTAAGGCTACCCGGTGGCAGGTGATCGACGATATCCTATGCGTTTTTTCTAACGATAACTGAATCGTTTGGCCGATCATTTACAATAGCAGTAACAAAGCAACCTATATTTTCAATCCATTCTAATGACCTGTATCTGCCGGTTGGGCCATTTTCATTTTGCAATTCTTTAAACCTTTTTGGAATCGGAGATTGCCCAAAAATTAATTTGCCATTTCCGCAAATAATCATGAATGTCGATTCAAAGCCCATGTCTCCCTGTGGGCGTTCTTCCAGAACGCAATACAGAAAAGAGTTAGGATCCAATTTCATTTCCTCAACTGGAAGAAGCTGCGCAGCAGCAGGACAGATGGAATGCGCACCGCCATACTCTTGCGATTGAGATAACAGTAATTGTGCCAATACTATTGGACTATTTCCCATGTTTTTCCAGTATTTTTAAAAAGGCAATTTAACACCCAAAAGGATACAAATCAAGGCTGAATCTCCTAGTTTTGATAGTATTACCGTCAGTCATACAAAATAAAATTTCCCAATAAATCTTGTGGATAACTAGTTGACGGCAAGGGGAAAATCGCTATAATCCGCCGTTCCTGGGCTGGGACTGTCTGGCGCAGGGGGGATTTGTTTTGTAAAAACAACAAGTTACAATAACAAAAAAGGCAAAATATTTAAAGGAGTCAGGGGCATGGCCCGTATTGCAGGTGTAAATATTCCAACCCAAAAACGCGTGGTTATCGCGCTGCGTTATATCTATGGCATTGGTCCGAAAAACGCCGTGACGATTTGCGACAAAGTCGGCATCCCGCACACCAAGCGCGTCATGGAATTAAGTGACGAAGAAATTTTAAGAATCCGTCAAGCGATTGACGATGGTGACGATCCCGTAGAAGGCGATTTGCGTCGTGAAGTTTCGATGAACATCAAACGCAAACAAGACATCGGATCTTATCAAGGCAAGCGTCATGCAAAACGTCTGCCGGTCCGCGGTCAACGCACGCATACAAACGCCCGCACACGCAAAGGCAAACGTATCGCGATTGCCGGCAAGAAAATGGTAACCAAGTAATTTAATATAGGCAGGATAAAATGGCAGAACCAGCAACAGCCACCCGCGTTAAACGCAAAGAAAGAAAAAACATCGCCACCGCCGTGGTGCATGTTAACGCAACGTTTAACAACACCATCATCACCATCAGCGATCAACAAGGCAACACCATTGCCTGGTCTTCGTCTGGCACCAAAGGTTTCAAAGGCTCGCGTAAATCGACGCCTTACGCCGCCCAGATTGCCGCCGAAGATGCTGGCCGCAAGGCGCAAGAACATGGCGTTCGCACCGTGTCGATTTTGGTAAAAGGTCCAGGCGCTGGCCGTGAATCCGCGTTGCGCGCATTGCAATCGGTTGGTTTCGGTATTACGTCGATCAAAGACATTACGCCGATTCCGCACAATGGTTGCCGTCCGCCGAAACGCCGCCGCGTCTGATTTGATTTTTTGGTAAAGCCCGTGGGGTGGGTCTGTCGCAACCACGGGTTTTCATTGTTTAACATCGCATTTCTCGACAGACCCAGAAATGCGGAGTTAGTTGGAAGTACGCATGTTACAAAAAAATTGGCAAGCTTTGATTAAGCCGGATAAATTGAATATCGAGCCAGGTGTAGACCCGGCTCGCACCGCAACCGTTGTCGCCGAACCATTAGAACGTGGTTTTGGTTTGACGATGGGCAACGCACTGCGCCGTATTTTATTGTCGTCGCTGCAAGGCGCGGCCATTACCGCCGTTCAAATCGAAGGCGTGTTGCATGAATTCTCGGCAATCCCAGGCGTTCGCGAAGACGTTACCGATATTATTTTGAATTTGAAATCGGTTGGCTTGCGCATGTTTGGCGAAGGCCCAAAACGCATGCGTTTGTCCGGTACCGGTCCAGGCGAAATCACCGCTGGCATGATCGAAACCGGCCACGATATTGAAATCATGAATCCGGAATTGGTTATTTGCACCTTGGATAAAGGCGCAAAAATCATGATGGAATTGACTGTGACGACTGGCAAAGGCTATGTGCCTGCCGCCGACAGCCGCGCCGAAGACGCGCCGATCGGTTTGATTCCGATCGATGCAATCTACAGCCCGGTTCGCAAAGTATCGTACAAAGTGGAAAACACCCGCGTCGGTCAACGCACCGATTATGATAAATTGTCCATGACCCTGGAAACCAACGGCGCCGTCAGCCCTGAAGACGCTGTCGCTTATGCCGCGCGCATCATGCAAGACCAATTGCAACTGTTCATCAATTTCGAAGAACCAACCGCCATCGTCGAAGCCGAAAAAGGCGTCGATCTGCCGTTCAACCGCAATTTGTTGCGCCGCGTGGACGAATTGGAATTGTCGGTTCGTTCGGCCAACTGCCTGAAAAACGACAACATCGTTTACATCGGCGATTTGGTACAAAAATCGGAATCCGAATTGTTGCGCACCCCGAATTTCGGCCGCAAATCTTTGAACGAGATCAAAGAAGTGCTTGGCCAAATGGGCTTGACCTTGGGCATGGAAATCCCAGGCTGGCCGCCAGAAAATATTGAAGAGCTGGCGAAAAAATTAGAGGACCCATACTAAGGGTTTCGGGATTTGGGGTTTGGGTTTAGGGAATTTCCTGTAAACCCAATACCCAAAACCCAATACCCAAAACCCTAAAGAGGCAGACATGAGACATAAACTAAAACACCGCATTTTGAACCGCACCGCGTCGCACCGCACCGCGATGTTCGAAAATATGGCGAATTCGCTGTTAAAGCATGAGCAAGTGAAAACCACTTTGCCAAAAGCAAAAGAATTGCGCCCGTTCGTCGAACGCTTGATTACGCTGGGCAAAAAAGGCGGTTTGCATAATCGCCGTCAGGCCTATGCTACGCTGCGCGATGACAACACAGTATCGAAACTGTTCGATGCTCTGGCTAAGCGTTATGGAGCCCGTAAAGGCGGTTATATCCGCATTTTAAAAGCCGGCTATCGTCATGGCGATGCGGCCCCGATGGCAGTAATTGAATTGGTTGACCGTGATGTTGCGGCCAAAGGCCAGGATTCGGGTCAAAAAACCGAAACCGCCGCGGCGTAATAACGGTTTTAATCGTTAAGATTAAAGGGGCAGCCTAACTAGGCTGCCCCTTGTTTTTTAGACGATAACAGTCCAATTTAAGATTGGAGTTTATATATGTTGGCACAATCCAAAGGCATATTGGTCGGGCGTAAATTTACGCCATTTACGCTGGATCAAACCGAAATCCCGCAAATGTTGCAGGACTGGTTAAGCCGCGGATTTCTTGTGCCCAAAGATGCCGCCAATATGGCGGAAATTAGTTCTATTAGCCGTGTCCTGGTACCGTATTTTATTTATAACTGCCAGATTGCGGTCGAATGGCGCGGTTATGGCGGCGATTATGTGCGCGAAACCGTGGCTGGCGCTGGCGGAACCGCCGAAGTAAAAAAAGTCGTCAATTGGGTGGAACAATCCGGTTTGGTACAGGACCAATTGCAAGAAACGCGTCTTGCCAGCAAGGATATTGACCGGCATTTGCGCCGCTTTTTCCTGAAATACGGATGGGAAGGAAAACCGGTCGGGGATTGGTCGGAAGTGGCCGCGCGCGAATTAAATGCAACGGTTATTCCCGCCGATCTGGACGCGCAGAAAATATTCACCCGTGAATTTCAGGGAAAATTATTCCGCAAAATCGAATCGGAAATTAACCGTTCTGTTCATGGCGAGGAAAAACGCGGCATTACCTGGCGCAAATTTTTGGAATATCGTTATTTGGAACTATATGCGCCTTATTATTCGGTTTCCTATACCTATCAAGGCAAGGAATATCAGCTGACGATCGATGCCAGCGAAACATCGCGGCAAACGGGCAAAAAACCGCGGCGATCCATTTTCTCCTTATTCCGCAAATCGAAACCGGAATCGAATGAGTAACGCCATTAAATTGCAAGTTATTGCCGACGAATCGGGCAGCCGGATTGACCGGCTGTTGCTGAAACATTTTCCGCAATTGAATTTCGTCGCGGTGCAGAAATTGCTGCGTACTGGCCAAGTGCGATTGGATGGAAAACGCGTTAAGCCAGGCGACCGGGTGGAAGAGGGGCAGGAAATCCGCCTGCCGCCATTCCTGCAAAAATTAGCATCGGGCGATAAAAAAGAAGGACAAACCGGCGTTATTCCAAAATCGGTCCAAGAAAAATTTAAGTCGCATATCATTTACGACGATGATTGTATCGTCGTGCTGAATAAATGGTCCGGGCTTGCGGTGCAGGGGGGCAGTAAAACCAATATTCATGTCGATGCAATTAGCGCTGCGGTATATGACCGGAAATTGAAATTGGTGCACCGCTTGGACAAGGATACCAGCGGCGTATTGTTACTGGCAAAAACCGGCAAGGCTGCTGGGCATTTAACACGCGCTTTTGCGGAACAGGAAACCGATAAAGTTTATTTAGCGATTACGTATGGCATTCCTAATCCGAAATCCGGCATCATCAATTTACCGCTGGCCAAAAGGCTAAGCAAAGATATGGAAAAAATAGAGGTTGATCATGACGAGGGCGATGAAGCGATCACCGAATACCGCACCATCCAATCCCACCCATCGGGCTACTCATTAGTGGAATTAAAGCCAATCACCGGACGCACCCATCAATTGCGAGTCCATTGCGAGGCGAAGGGCATGCCAATTTTGGGCGATCCGAAATATGGCGATGCGCCGACGGAAATAGACGGGCTAAAAGGGCCTTTATTATTGCATTTGCATGCGCAGCGCATTACGTTTCCTCATCCCGATTTGGGGCCGATTACGATGCGGGCGCCATTGCCGGATCATTTTGAAAAAACGATGCAATTTTTTGGGTTTTCCATCAAATTTGAGTAATAACTGTGATCATTCATATCAATGGCATGCCAGGAGTTGGAAAATTGACAGTTGCGCAGCATCTGGCGGCATCCTTGGGCGCGAGGTTAATCGATAATCACCGTATCATAGACGCGGCCACCACATGTACCGATCATGGTACACCAGAATATTTAGATGCTCTGGATCAAATAACGGCGGTCATATTCAATAAGTTAGAAAAACTTCCTCAGAAAGATATTTTCATATTTACCAATGCGTTGGCCGCAGAGTTACCTGAAGATATAGAACGATTAAATAAATTTGCGCGTTTTGCGCACCTTCGTGGCGTGCCGTTCGTGCCGGTGGTTCTTACATGTTCCGCCGAACAAAATCGTTTGCGAATGATGCAACCTTCTCGTGCAGCAAAAGGCAAGTTAATGGATATTAAGATATTGGATAGATTGATGGATTATACTATTTTACATCTGCACGATCATGCTAACGCAATAATATTGGATACAACCGATTTGTCACCGGAACAAGCCAGCACTGTAATAGAAAAGCATGTTACATCTATAAAGGAATAAAAATTGCAGAAATTGAAATTTATCACTTTCGACGTCGATGGCACTATTTTGGACAGCCAGAATATGATTATAAAATGTTTGCAAATGGCTTGCGGCGATATGGGCATCGATTGTTCCGCGCCGCGTCATCAATTGCTTTCGGGCGTGGGTTTGCCGTTGATTCAAGCGGTGCCAAAAGCCTTGCCGCATATTAAACAAGAACAAATCGGCCCGTTTGTCGAACGATTCCGCGCCCATTATGAAGTATTGAAAGAACAAGTGCTGGAATTGCAGCCGTTATTTCCTGGCGCGTTGGAAATGTTGGAAACTTTAAAAGTCAAAGGGTATGCGCTTGGCATTTTCACCAGCAAAATGAAAGCAGGATTGGATTCTGTGTTGGATTCACATAATATCCGACGCCTGTTTTCCACCATTAAAACGCCGGACAATGGGCCTGGAAAACCAGACCCATTTCTATTAAATCAATCCATGGCGGAACTGAACTTTACCCCGGCGCAAACATTGTTCGTCGGCGACAGTACCTATGATATTTTAGCGGGTCGCGCGGCGAACGCCAATACGCTGGGCGTTTCCTGGGGTTATCACACGGCGGCGCAATTACAAGAAGTCGGCGCGCATAAAATTATCGATCGGATGCAGGATATCGTTCCGACGGTGGAAAATTGGTAATTCATGAAACGTTTCTATGAAACGGCGCTGGCCGGGTATCATGCCAAGGGATTTTGCGTGTGGTTGGATCAAAAAATGGTCCGCACGCCGCAACAACAAACTTTGGATTTGCCGAACCTGATTCTGGCCAAGAAAATTGCCGCTGAATTCCGCGATCAGAAAGAAACGATTGTGCCGGCGCAAATGCCGATCACCAGCTGGGCTTTTTCTGTCGAAGACCGCATCGCGCCGCGATTAAAAGAAGTCAAAGAAGAAATATTGTCCTATGCCGCTGGCGATGCGATTTGTTATTGGGCGGGACAGCCCGAAAATTTGCGCGCTAAGGAAAAACAGATCTGGGGCGGATTATTGGCCCGTCTTGAAACGGAAGGCTTAAAATTCAATATTTGCCTTGGCGTAACCCGCGCCGATCAGCCATCGGATTCCATCCAAAAGCTTGCCAATGCCATGCAGAAAATGGACCCTTGGCATTTGGGATTGTGGTTGTTTGCGACTAATCTTACTGGCTCGGCATTGGCGTCTTATATATGGTTGCGCGGTGGACTTACGGTGGATGAATTTTTTGCCGCAGGCTTTCTGCCTGAAATTTTCCGCTGCGAATTGGCGGGGGACGATCCTAAGCAAGCGCCGCATTTGGCGCCAAAGTGGCAGTCGATTCAGGAACTGGATTGGATTAAGCATAGCTTGGATCACAAAACCAAATTCGCCGAAGTTCATTTGTGGATTTATGGCCGCGTTCAGGGCGTGGGATTCCGCGCCTGGACGGTTAAAATGGCCGAGAAACAAGGTTTTTCCGGCTTTGTGCGCAACCGCAAAGATGGCCCTGTAGAAGCGGTGTTGGTGGGCCCGATGGCGGATTTAAATCAAGCTATCAAACAATGTTTGCGCGGCCCAATATTGGCCAGCGTCGACCGGCTGACGATCACGGGCTACAAAGAACTAGCCGCTATGCCGACAGCCGGGTTTGAACAAAAACCAACCGAATGATTTAGCTGACGGTTACCGTCACGCCCATGGCCTTTAGCAATTTGACGCGGTCCAGGATCAGTCCAATCATAACCTGGCTGAATGGAACTGGCTGCGCCGGTTTCATGTTAATGGTCAAAGTGCCCAGGGTGCCCACATAGGCCTTTAGTTTTCCGGCGGCGTCCACCAAGGCTGGATCGGACGCGTTGGCGGGATCTGCCAGGAATGCCTGATCAATATCGGCACCCAACTTTGCGGCATATTCCGGCACAGTGATGTTTTGTTTTTGCGCTTCAATTTCCAAAGTTTTTTTCAAGAACGACGCGTCGGTGAAATTGACTTCGGCGCTTTCCAATTGCAGATTTTCAAACGTCAATAAAATATTGGCATTTGGATCTTGCGCGAGGGCGGCTAAATCAAGACCGGTCAGCACGGCCGTAACGTTGGTTTTGAATAAAGACGGCGAATCGAACAGCAATTGCGCGTTCACTTTTTTGGTTTCTTTGTCAAAAACATAGCCAATTTTGGTGTCGGATTTAATTCTGGTATAGCCATATGGTTTCCAGAACTCCGCCGTTTGCGGATGCAATCCTACCGGAATATCAAGACCTTTGATTTCGGTCAAGAATGTCAGGGGCAGGGTTGTATTATCCGTATGCCAACGCACTAAATCGAATGCGGCATAATCGTTGATTTCCGGCAATTTCAAGTTGAAGTTACGCACTTCGAAACTGCCATCCGCCATTTTTTCATACGCAAAACTGGTTGAAAATTCGGTCACGGTTCTTTGTTCGGTACCGGTGCCGGCCGAAAGGCTCATATTCAGATTGCTGATTTTTGCGTTTTCAATCGCAAAGCTTAGGGCTTGAATGGAATTTTTATCCGAGAATTTCAGGTTATCCAATTTTGCGTGATCGAATTCAATCGATGATCTTTTATCAGCCGTTTCAAAAGAAAAAGATTTTAGATCATAGCTATTGCTAGCAGGGTCATGGCCATATTCGGTTTTTAATTCGCCGCTAACGGCAAATGCCGAATTTGTACCGGCTGGAATATCGGCAAGATTGCGGCCGGTTGGCGAGAATTGCAGATTGTTGGCGTGAATTTTCGCATGGGTCAATTGCGCGCCCGATCCACGCAAACCTTGCAGTTCCATTTTCTCGGCTTTAATTAATTCGCCGGCTTGATACATGATAACCGGATTTCCAAGTGTCACTTTGCCTAAAAATGGACTGACATCCATGCTGCTGTAAGTCAACGCCCCAGTCGGCTGCAATGACTTGTTAAAATCGGCGATAATGGCGCGGTATTTATGGTCTAGGTAAAAATACAAACCCCCGGCAATGATCAAAACGGCCAGAACTGCAATGGCGCCGTACCGTAATTTTTTGTTGAATTCAGGACTATAAGAAGACAAAGGGGCTTTCATATCGGAACCTTTCCAAGAATAAATGTGATAAGTTTATTCTAGCACAAATTTACGCGCCGAACAGCGCCTATTCTGCGCCGAAAATAGGATAAAATTGTTGCTGTAAGGCACGGTCTAATTCGGCCATGGAAACATTTCGCCCCAGTTGCGTCAGCGACGTGACGCCATATTCTTTGATTCCGCAAGGCACGATACCGCGAAAGTGATCCAGGTTGGGGTTATTGTTAATGCTTATGCCGTGATAGGCAACGCCACGGCTGACACGCACGCCCAATGCGGCGATTTTATCCTCGCGTCCGTCATAAGAAACCCAAACGCCAATCCGACCGTCACGGCATTCTCCGTTGATGTCGAATTGTTTTAATGTTGCGATAATCCAACGTTCCAGCATGCAGACATATTCGCGGATATCAATGCCGCGTTTTTGTAAATCCAGCATCGCATAAGCAATGCGCTGGCCGGGACCATGATAGGTATATTGCCCACCGCGCCCAGTTTCGAACACTGGAAATAAATCTGGATCGGTTAGATCATTTTCATTGGCGCTGGTCCCGGCGGTGTAACAGGCAGGGTGTTCCAGCAGCCATATTTGTTCGGGTTCCAACCCTGCACGGATCGCCGCCACCCGCAATTGCATATGGGAAATAGCATCGGGATAAGAAACCGGTTCGGTTTCCATGGTCCAATTCAGGCGCGCGGGGGATGGTTTCAACATGGCGGTACTATATCAATATAGAGTTATAACTCAATAATTATAGGTGTTTTGGTGTTTGGCCGAACCTCGTTGCGGTTGGAGTTAATATTTGCTATTTTCGCCTTGGCCGCGGTCATGGCGGAATTGGTAGACGCGCAGCGTTGAGGTCGCTGTGGGGCAACCCGTGGAGGTTCGAGTCCTCTTGACCGCACCAGTCTACGCGTTAGCGTAGACTGTGGCGCCGTAGCAGCAAAGCTGCGAAGGCGGACTATATAGGTTAAAGCGCCTTGCGCTACGACTCGGCAAGCCAGTCTTGTTTTATCCGTATCGTCAGTAGCAATGTGAAAGAAAAGAAGGCTGCCGCGCCGAAGCCCGAATGGGTGTAGGTGGGCCGACGCAACCAAAGGCTACGGCTTGGCAAGCCACCATAAGCCGATAGCCGCTTTATGACCCATCGATTAGGGAAAGTTATCATGACAAAAAAATTACCGGCGGATTCGAATCCAGAATTTATTTTTGTAGATGGCGAACGCCCATTATCCACTTTGGATGCTGTAATGATATTAATGGTTAGTTGTATTGCCTTGGTTATAGAGGGCGGGGCAGTCGTATTGTCCGTTCTTAAACCGCAACGGTCGCGTGTTGCGGATATCCCACCTAACAAAGATATAGTACGTCCGTCAAGGTAGCTTTAGAGACCGAGATGCCTAAATATTTTAATGTTTTTCTAATTATGTTTTTTTTAGCCAGCCCAGTTTTGGCAGCGGAAACCCCATCGCAAATAGTGCAAAATTTATACAAGCCTTATTTGGATGATCCGCATGCGGATCTCCAGACCGAGCCCAGTGCAACTGATGCAATCCGTCCATATGCCAGCCACGCATTGGGCAATGCGATCGATATGGAAAACGCCTGTGTGAATCGCACTGGGGAAATGTGCGCACTCGATTCTGATATTCTGATTGCAGGACAAGATTGGGATATAACCGATTTTCGGATGGAATCAGAAAATGGGAAAAATTCGGCTATTGTGCGAGTTTATTTTAAAAATGGCTTACCGGTGCGGACCAATTTCATGTTTGTGAAAGAAAATCAAGACTGGAAAATTGATGAAATTGAATCTCTGCTTTATGACGAGGATGAAAAACTAGCCAGTGTATGGCTGTTGAAGCGAGGGCTAAATGAATGGCATGCAGAATATAATAAACCTAATAAATAAAAGATAGTTTATGCTTATCCGTCCCTATCAGCCGCAGGATAAAACCCGTATTGGCGAATTGATCGGTAAAATTCAACGCGAGGAATTTCAAATTCCGATAACGCTGGCGGATCAACCGGATTTGGCAGATATTCCGGGCTTTTACCAAAAAGGCCGTGGCAATTTTTGGGTTGCGGAGACCGGCGGCCATATTGTTGGTACAATCGCCCTAATTGAGATTTCAAATGATAACGGCGTCATCCGTAAAATGTTCGTCGATCAGAATTATCGCGGCGCGCCGCATTTCACCGCAAAGAATTTATTGGATGGGCTGGAATCCTGGACGGCGGAAATGAAATTCAAAAATATTTATCTAGGAACAACCAGCAAGTTTCTCGCCGCGCACCGGTTTTATGAAAAGAACAATTATATCAGTATTGCTGAAGGCGATTTGCCGGCGGATTTTCCAAGGATGAAAGTAGATACGGTATTTTATAAAAAAGCGGTTTAACCCGCGTTTTCGGCATCCGCTTCGTTCTTATAATAATTCACGCCGATCTTGATTTTCTCGCGGCCGTTTTTAACGCGCCAGTCGTTGGTATCGCGCAGCGAATAAATACACCCGCAATATTCCTGCTGATAAAATTCCTCGCGTTTGGAAATTTCGATCATCCGCGCGCCGCCGCCATGTTTGCGCCAATTATAATCCCAATACGTCATATTCGGATAACGCGCCGCCGCGCGGTATCCGCAGCCGTTGATTTGTTCCATATTTTTCCAGCGCGAAATTCCTAAACACGATGTGAACAGATTGAATCCATGTTCATGCGCGTACAGCGCAGTGCGTTCAAACCGCATATCGAAACATTCGGTGCATCTTATGCCGCGCTCCGGTTCCATCTCCATGCCTTTGACTCGTTCGAACCAATTGGCAGCATCGTAATCGGCATCGATAAACGGGATGCCCATTTTTTCGGCGAACACTATATTTTCATTCTTGCGCAATTCATATTCACGTTTGGGATGAATATTTGGATTGTAAAAGAAGATCGTTATGGCCAATCCTGCCGCATGCATCGCCTCCATCACCTCGCCGGAACAAGGGGCGCAGCAAGAATGCAGCAATACCTTGTCCGCTCCATTCGGAATCGGAATATGCACCCGCCCACCGATAGTGGGGGAAACATAAGGTTTGTTGGTCAAATCGCTATTTTCACTCATGATTTCCATTACATAAATGAGCTTTGGCGCCGCGTCAAGCCAAGCGTATTTGACGCGCTGCAACCATAGATAATCCCGTAAAACCGCCATATTTTCATCAAAATGTAACTCTAAATCCTTATTTTACGGGGGTAATATTGCGATGCACGTCTTTGCAATTGTGCCTGCGTTCCAATCCGCTTATCTTATTGCGATTCAAAGGAAAATTATGACCAAAGATAAAGATCTGCGCGAAGCCGCATTAGAATATCACCGTTATCCGAAACCGGGCAAATTAGGCACGGTTGCGACCAAGCCGTTGGAAACGCAACGGGACTTGTCGTTGGCGTATACGCCTGGCGTGGCGGTTGCTTGCGAAGAAATTGCGCGGGATCCAATTCAATCGGCGGAATTGACCGGGCGCGGCAATTTGGTAGGCGTGATTACAAATGGCACTGCGGTGCTTGGGCTTGGCGCAATTGGCCCGGAAGCGGCAAAGCCGGTGATGGAAGGCAAGGCGGTTTTATTTAAAAAATTCGCCGGTATTGATGTATTCGATTTAGAAGTGAACGAACGAAATGTTGACAAATTCGTCGATATCGTCGCGGCATTGGAACCGACATTTGGCGGAATCAATCTTGAAGACATCAAAGCTCCGGAATGTTTTGAGATCGAGCGCAAGTTATGCGAGCGGATGAAAATTCCGGTATTCCATGACGATCAACATGGAACGTCAATTATTGTCGGCGCGGCCGTTGTCAACGGTTTGAAACTGGTCGACAAAAAAATCGACAAAGTGAAATTTGTATGCTCTGGCGCCGGTGCGGCGGCTTTATCGTGCCTGGATTTGTTAGTGTCGCTTGGGCTAAAGCGCGAAAATATTTGGGTTTGCGATATTGCCGGCGTTGTATACGAAGGCCGCAAGGAAGAAATGGATTCGTACAAATCGCGCTATGCCCGTAAAACGGATGCGCGCAAATTGGCCGATGTTATTAAAGATGCCGATGTGTTTCTGGGCCTTTCGGCGGGCAAGGTTTTGACCGGCGAGATGGTCAAAACCATGGCCAAGAACCCGATTGTTATGGCAATGGCGAATCCGGTGCCGGAAATCATGCCGGAAGAAATTATGGCGGCGCGCAGCGATGCGGTTATCGCCACCGGCCGCAGTGATTATCCTAATCAAGTCAATAATGTACTTTGTTTTCCATATATTTTCCGTGGCGCGTTGGATGTTGGCGCCACCACTATTAATCAGCCGATGAAACTGGCCGCCGTGCAGGCGATTGCCGAACTCGCCCATGTGGAATCGTCCGATGTGGCCTCGCGCGCTTATGGCGATGCGGCGATGAGTTTTGGCCGGGACTATATTATTCCAAAACCGTTCGATCCGCGCTTGATTTTGAAAATCGCGCCGGCGGTTGCCAAGGCCGCCATGGATTCCGGCGTGGCGACGCGTCCGATCAAAGATTTCGAAGCCTATCATCAGGATCTAAGCCAATTCGTCTTCCGTTCCGGCCTGGTGATGAAACCGGTATTCGAAGCCGCGAAAGAAAATCCGCAGCGTATCGTTTATGCGGAAGGCGAGGATGAACGCGTGTTGCGCGCCATTCAAGTGGTGGTGGACGAAGGTTTGGCAAAACCAATCATCATTGGCCGTCCGGACGTTATTAAGAAGCGTATTGAAAAATCCCGCTTGCGTATCAAAGCCGGCAAGGATTTTGAAATGGTCAATCCGGATTCTGATCCGCGCTTTGCAGAATATTGGGGCCTGTATCACCGTTTGATGGAACGCCGCGGCATTTCTCCGGATCAAGCCAAGACCGTCGTTCGCACGCGGAACACTATTATTGCGGCATTGATGATCAAGCGTGGCGAGGCCGATGCTTTGATTTGCGGCACGTCTGGCAAATATCAGGTTCATTTGAACGATATTATGGACATTATCGGTTTGAATTATGATGTGCATGTGCCGTCCGCCCTGAATGTTTTGATTTTGACGCGCGGCATTTACTTTATGTGCGATACCTATGTTACCGATAACCCTACCGCGCATGAAATTGCGGAAATGACCATTCAAGCGGCCGAAGCGGTCAGGCGTTTTGGCATTGAACCGAAAGTCGCCTTGCTGTCGCATTCCAATTTTGGCAGTTCCGAGGCGCCATCGGCTCGCAAAATGCGCGAGGCATTGTCTTTGATTCACATGCGTGCGCCGTCCCTGGAAATCGAAGGCGAAATGCACGCCGATGCGGCGGTAAACGAAGAAATCCGCAACAGGATTTTCCCAAATTCCCGTTTAATGGGATCGGCGAATTTATTCGTCATGCCGACGCTGGATGCAGCCAATATTTCTTATAATATACTGAAGGCGTTGGGTGACGGTTTGTCGATCGGCCCAATTTTGCTTGGCGTCGGTCAGCCGGCGCATGTGCTGACGCCGTCGGTTACTGTGCGCGGGATTGTCAATATGACAGCTATCGCAGCGGTCGAAGCCCACGGACAAGAAGGCACCAAGCAAAAAATTGTTCAATTAAAAAGCTAAAGCCAACGGACTAATGGCTTTATATTACGGCGTTGGTTTCTTCCGCCGTCCTTCTTGCCATTCAAACAGCACTAAGAACACCGCGGCAATAGCCAATGGCCCCAGCAGATAAATTATGCGGAACAACAGCAACGTGCCGAAAATAGTCGGCGCCGAATAATAATTGCCCAGCATCGTCAATACCACCCATTCAAAAACGCCAAGTCCGCCGGGAACGTGCGACAGAATGCCGATAGTGGTGCCGATTACATAAATGAAAAAGAAATGCTGATATCCGATGATTTTCGAATCTGGCAACAGGACATATAAAATTGCCGATGCAACCGCGACATCGGTGACGGTTATTATTAATTGAAATATCGACAATGGCGCCGACGGCATCTTAAATTCAAAACCTTTGAATTGAATCGGATGCTTGCGATGTCCAACCCAAAATATATACCCCGTTACTATTGCCAGCGTTAGTCCGCCCAATATTTCACTCAGCAACGTTGGCATGAATTCGAACGGTTCCAAATAATAAGGGAAAAACGCCATCACGAATCCGAAAATGGCGGTTACGCCAATAGAATAGGTTAGAATGCAGAATGCGACGATTTTGGCAACATCGATAGGGCCAATGCCGCTGTGCCCATAAAGCCGCAATCGTACCGATCCGCCAGTGATCGGAGAAACGCCTAGATTCTGGCTAAAGGCAAATCCCATGAACGAAGCCATGAAAATGCGTGGCCAAGGAACCTTTTTACGAACATAGAATAGGGCAGAAGCATCATAACCCGCTAAAACCACATAAGAGATCACGGTAAGCCCTATGGCCCACCAAACATGGGTGTGTGGGATTGCGGCGATGGCATCCAAAAAGTCCTGCCAGGAGTGCTTTTTAAGGGTTTTATGCAATAGCCAGCCCGCAGCCGAAAACAAGGCTATGGCCATTAAAGGCCAAAGCATTGAAATGACTTGTTTTGAAGGTTTTAAACGGGCAACCCAGGACATCATAAAAACGGCAGTTTTTGTTAATATATTGTTAACGGTATTAGGAGCATTCTATAATCAGGGCAATAACTTAAATTATAATTATTCCCCTACCAGAGATAGTATATGGCACAAATTTATTCTACCCTAAACTTCAATCTTGGCGAAACTATCGACATGTTGCGGCAAACTGTGGCCGATTTCGCTGCCGATAAAATTGCACCGATTGCCGCCGAAACCGATCACAGCAATGTTTTTCCCCGTCATCTATGGCCCGAATTTGGCGCGATGGGATTGCTTGGCATCACTGTGCCTGAACAATATGGCGGCGCTGGCATGGGATATCTGGCGCATGTGATTGCGATGGAAGAAATAAGCCGCGCTTCGGCGTCCATTGGTTTGTCTTATGGCGCGCATTCGAATTTATGCGTCAATCAAATCAATTTAAACGGCAACGATGCGCAAAAGAAAAAATATTTGCCGAAATTAATTTCCGGCGAACATGTCGGCGCGCTCGCCATGTCCGAAGCCGGCAGCGGATCGGATGTTGTATCCATGCGCACGCGCGCGGATAAACGCGGCGACCGTTATGTTTTGAACGGCACCAAAATGTGGATCACCAACGGGCCGGATGCTGAAACATTGGTTGTGTATGCTAAAACCGATCCCGATGCGGGATCAAAAGGAATTACCGCATTCCTGATTGAAAAAGGCATGAAAGGTTTTAGAACGGCGCAGAAACTGGATAAGCTTGGCATGCGCGGATCGAATACTTGCGAGCTGATTTTTGAAGATTGCGAAGTGCCGGCTGAAAATATTTTAGGCAAGCCGGGCGATGGCGTGCGCGTATTGATGAGCGGTCTGGATTATGAACGCGTGGTTCTGGCTGGCGGTCCGCTAGGCATTATGCGCGCTTGCATGGATGCGGTGATGCCTTACGTTACCGAACGCCAGCAATTCGGCAAAAAAATCGGCGAGTTTCAATTGATGCAAGGCAAAATCGCCGACATGTATACCACCATGAATGCTTGCTGTTCTTATGTCTATACGGTTGCTTCCGCTTGCGATCGCAAGGAAACCACCCGCAAAGACGCGGCCGGTGTTATACTGTATGCAGCGGAAAAAGCGACCTGGATGGCGGGCGAGGCGATTCAATCGCTGGGCGGCAATGGATATATCAATGAATATCCCGTTGGCCGTTTGTGGCGGGATGCGAAGTTGTATGAAATCGGGGCGGGAACATCGGAAATTCGCCGCATGCTTATTGGACGGGAGATGTTTCAAGAAGCGGCGGCCTAGGAGGGTATATGAAAAAAGTAATATTGTGTTTAGCAATAGGAATAATGACGGCATCCACCGCAAATGCGGAAAATGCGCGTCCGGTATGGAATACCGATTATTCCAATAATCAACCGCAAAGTTCGGATAAAGTGTACGTTGCCCCCGCGCCGATGGCGCCGGCGCCAACGCCTTATACGGTTCAGCATATTCCGCCAAACCAAGTTCGCAATTTTGCTCCGCGAGTTCAAGGCAGCGCCGATGCGGCCTGGGCAAGGCAATGGGGACCGATTCAGGAAATGACCGGCATCAATAGCGGTCAGGCCAAGCAATTCATTACTGGCGTCAAACAAGGATATGTCGAAGGCACCGCCAAAACCCTTAGCAGCGCGCAAGACTGGGCCTTGATCCTCGGTCAAAGCGGCCTGGTTGGAACGGTTACCGATTCTACGACTGACTGGTTTCATTATGTTACATCGGATTTGCCAGGCGCTATTTATAAATATGATAATGGGGTAAACAACAATCTGATGGGCGGTTTATCCGGATTCGGCAATTATCCTGGCATGAAGATAGGGGAATAGCGTACACTTACCCTCGAGCTGTTTCGACCTATATTATATCTCGAGGTTTCCATGTCAAAAAATATCTATATCGCCGGTGCGGCGCGTACCCCGATGGGTGGATTTCAAGGTGAATTATCATCGCTGACGGCACCGCAACTGGGCAGTTATGCTATCAAGGCGGCATTGGAACGTTCGGGCATAAAATCAGATTCCATCAATGAAGTTCTTATGGGTTGCGTCTTGCCGGCAGGTTTAGGCCAGGCCCCCGCACGGCAAGCATCCATAGGTGCTGGGATTCCAATCGGTGTTGGATGCACGACAGTGAACAAAGTCTGTGGTTCGGGATTGAAATCGGTGATGCTGGGTTATGATTCGATTTTGGCGGGACATAACGAAGCGGTGATCGCAGGCGGCATGGAAAGCATGAGTAACGCGCCATATTTGTTGGAAAAAGCGCGCGGTGGATATCGCCTTGGCCATGGAAAAATTGCCGACAGCATGTTTTTGGATGGGCTTGAAGATGCCTATGACCGCGGCCGTTTGATGGGCACATTCGCCGAGGATACGGCGCAGCATTATCAATTTACCCGCGCTCAACAGGATGAATTCGCGCTGCGATCATTAGACCGCGCGCGCAAAGCAGGTATGGACGGCAGTTTTTCCCGTGAGATTGTTTCGATTGTCATGGACAATAAGAAAGAAAAAATAACCATCAGTTCAGACGAACAGCCACGTAACGCTAAACCGGAAAAAATTCCGACATTGAAACCGGCTTTCCGCGATGGCGGCACGGTAACGGCGGCCAATTCCAGTTCCATTTCCGATGGGGCTGCCGCGGTAATTGTTTGCAGCGAAGCGCAAATGCAAAAGTCCGGAGCAAAGCCATTGGCGCGGATTGTCGCCCATGCGACGCATGCGCAAGAACCAGCCTGGTTTACAACCGCGCCGGTATTTGCCATTAAAAAAGTCGCCGAAAAAGCCGGGTGGAATTTAAAAGACGTGGATTTGTTTGAAATTAACGAGGCGTTTGCCGTCGTTACCATGGCCGCGCAACATGAATTGAATTTACCTAATGAAAAGGTCAATATTCGTGGCGGCGCTTGCGCAATGGGCCATCCGATCGGCGCTTCCGGCGCGCGCGTGTTGGTGACACTAATTCATGCGTTGCAAGATATGAAATTGAAACGTGGTATTGCCAGCCTGTGCATTGGCGGCGGTGAAGCCGTCGCGATGGCCATAGAAACTATTTAGTCTGCCGGGTGTCCTATTTCAGACGCATTTTCAGTGCAATCTGTCTGTGGTCCGTTTTTCTGCGCAGTTTCGCATACAATTGTACCATCTGCTGGTGCTGATACTACGTCTTGTCCAGCCGGCAATCCAACAGGAGTGTATGTAGTTGGTCCTGGATCAACAGAAACTATAGTTTTTGCCGCTGGATCCCAATTGTAAGCCCAATTGGCATGATAATTGGCTAGACCGTGCACGCCAGTGTGTAATAATTCAGGATATGTCTGGCTGCAATCTGCAGAATTATTAAGCAAAGTTACAGCCGCATCCGTTTTGCAGTTGGCTGAACTGCGTTCCGGATAAGTGTAAGTACGGTCCCGCGCTTGCTGCGAGTTCGATGATAAATAGCAGTAAAATTGATTGGTATTTGGGGAATAGCCTACCACTTGGTGGGCTAACGGTCCGTCACCGTTGGCCAGAGAGCATGACTCTTCCCATCTGCCATAGGTAGTATCGTTCGCATTCACGCCTTCACAGACGAAAGTGTTGCTGGTCGCGGTTGTTGCGTCCCAAACAATCTTTTTACCTTCAGGGCATGGCGTTGGGCCGTTTGATGGATTTGGCGGTCTGGAATTTAACAATGTCCACCCACCGGCGCAAATTAGACTGCCATCCCGCAATATGATCACGCCTTTACTGCGCGTACCGGGAAAATATGGATGATTATCATAATAACGTTGTGGGCATTCAAAATTGGCTAAACGAGTCATAATATCATTCGGTAAAGCCGGATTTGGCCAGGTGCCGTCGGCCGCTACCGGAGAGACCGCATCGTAATATTCATCTACCGCGTACATCGATACGATTTGCCGGTTTACGTTGTCATAGGTCTCTGTGTTGACTTTTGCTTCGCGAATTTCGATGTCGGCACAGCTCATCCCGTTATTGATAGTTCCATCATTATTGGTGCCGCGCGAATTCAGGGCGGTTCCAACGGTACAATTTTGAGTTTCATTGCTGCCTGGCGCGGCGGCCAATCCCAGAACATTTCTTTCGCAACGGAACCGGGCTGGCAAAGTTTCCGCGGTATTGCCATCGCCGTCCTCATCGTTGACATCCACAGCTTGAGGTTTGAATATCATTTCTTCGCCGGCAGGACAGGCGCTTTCGCTAAGCGTGGTATTTTCCGTTTGCGAACTGCGGATCCATTTCAATGCCTGTGCCGGCGTTACATTGATGTATTTGCTGTTATCGCTTGTTACGCCAGCAGCGGCAGCGCTGCAAGTCATCATATGATCAGGATATTTGTTTAGAATAAGGGTAAATAATATCGGCGGATTGGCGGGTGCTGGAATATACCCATTTGTGCTGCTATAGCCGGCTTCTACCGGATAATATGGACAATAACGCATATATCTACGCAAGCTATCTGGCCGCAGTGGGGCCATTTGACGCAAGTTTCTCGGCAATTTACCGCCATAAGCATAGGTAGGATTATTGCCTTCCAAAAGAGGAGTGGTAATAGTCGCATCGGAAGTAGTATCGCTGTTATCAGGAAATACGGCTGCAATTGGATGCACTCTCCCGGTGCTGCGGATATTGTCGCTGGAGGCCCGCGCAATGCTAGAAGCCAATACATTCAACAATGTGTCGTCGGTTATTTTCTCAGCAGATTGGCGATTATCTTTTAATGCATTAATGTTCGGCGTAAAGATAGCAGCATTGGCCAGCATGATTAGAACGATAAAAAGCAATAAATGCGATACCATCCCGCGCTGGCGATTTTGAATGTTATGATATGGTTTCATTCTAAATCTCATTCATTTAATCCACTGCTGTGCATGTAAACCGCGGATTCGGATTTGCATCTTTTATGAAAGTTAACGAACCTCTTTTGCCGTTAATCGGCGGACATGTATTCGCCGGCATGGCAAAACGAAGCGCTTCAAATATATTGATGCATTGTACCAATCTGCGATCGTCCACCCGGGCTTGCATGACATTGTTCACGGGGCATCCGTCACTTGTGCTGTAATGCACGGCGGCATCTTCTGCAAACCCGCCGGCCAGCACTGGGTCGTTTAAAATGTAACAGCCAAATCCGCCCATGCTGGAAACAAAGCCGACGTCGAATCCCGCTTTGCATACTCTTAATCCGCCAGCTTGCGCATCTTCCGGACAGAATGTGCGGCCACTGGCGTAGTATGGCGTAATTCCACCGTTGCAAGCTGTGCGCGCTCCGGGGCCGCCATTTCTTGCCAGGTTGGTATTATTGAATGGATAACAAGAAGTATAGCGCGATAGCGCCACTGCGAGCCAATTTCCAGCAGAGCAGGTGCTTAGAACCACATTTTCCGGTATGCCGTTGCATATCCTTTGTGTTCCCGTCCAGCGGAATGTTTCGATATGATTGGTGCAAGGAGCGGCAGCGGCCATATCGCCGTCAATTAAAGAGGCAATAGCGCCATTTTCGTCGAAAATCAATCCAAAGTCGGAACGGGCGCGTGGCGCCACGGTAGAAACGCAGGCCAGTTCTTGATACTCATGTTCTGCATCGCCCTCATGCACCAATCGCAATGTCAAGGCGGTGCCTTGTGGGCAAGTAGGTATATTTTCCGCGGCGCTGTCGGATTTCAGGAAAAATGCTGGAATAGTGCTTTCCACGCATTCCCAATTTTTCTGATCGATATTCCATTGTAAATTTGTAAGTTTACGATCTCTGCCCGTTCCTGTAATTCCGCATGTTGGAATGTTCCCGGCGTTTTCGATAAGATTTTTGTAAGCATCCCTGTTAACGTCTCTAACGGTTTTAAAAATACCGATATCGTCGCCTCGGGTAATGCCTTGCATAACATCGTTCTTATTGGTGTCTATTTGTCCGTCCGCACCGGGAAGAATCATGGCAAAAGACATTTCGTCCGGATTTGGAATGCCGCCTGCGCCAGACAAGTAATAACCGGCCGGAGCATTATCCGTGCTTCGCGGCATATGGATGAAAGCGAAATAAGCAACTTCGCCGAATTTGGTGTTGGCGGAGAATCCAGTCGGCAGTTTGCCACCCCACTCTGGATTTGGCACATCTCCGTCCTGCATCGATCTGCCGCCGGCAGTCGCCGACATCGCCGGCGCCACTTTCATGACGCCTTGTTGATCCAGATTTGATTCCGCAATAATACTGGCCAGTTGTTGTAACTTGTTCCGGGCTTGCACGTTTCTTTGCTGATCGATTAGCTTGTCAAAAATGCCGACATAGCTTCCCGCTAATGTAATGGCGGCCGCGCTGGCCAGCATGCCGAACAGGACCGGCGCGGCTAAGAAGCCTCTCTGGCTGTTTTTTCTGCGAAATATGGTAAACAGTTTCATCATGTTCTTTTCATTTACCTATATATACATTTAAATTTCTTGTTGGTTTCATCCCAACTGACCATTTGGTGTCCGTTGCAAGAACTGCTGGGCGTAACTCTTGTCAATAATTCAAACCTATCCAGGCATACATAATTGGTGCCGTCGTGCATGATAAAATCACCCGCTCTGCAAGATGTACGGGTATCGCTATATGGAATGATCCAATTGCGCGGTTCTTGAGTGTTATTGCTTTCCAAACATTGCGTATTGTTAGTAACCGTCTGGAATTCCAATATTTGATTTGGCTGGCAGGTTTGCTTGACCTCGAAACTTAAGTTCCCGGCAAAACAGAATAATTTTCCGCGATCGAATACGATGTATGGCCGTCCGGAACAATTGCTGCCGCTTAATAAGCTGCTTGGCATGCCGAGGCAACGCAAGGTGCCATCGCGGCTTTGGTACAAGGCTTTGAATTGTCCGCCGGATGCTTGGAAATCGCAGCTGCTTGCCAACAGCGGAATGGATAAGCTTACGCTTGGCGGACCAATTTCATCGCCATACGAAGAAAGACGATCACACCGGAAACTGTAATTGTCGTTGGCCACGCTCGATAACGCGCCAATGGCGTACCCGCGATAACAGATGCCGGCGGCCAAACGGCCCATATTGATATTCTCCGGCACTTGATTGGCCAATTGATCGACAACCCGGCAACCTAAAGTGCCATCGGCATTCAAAGCCAGGCGTTGTGAATCCAAACAGCGGCGTAAACCATGCGAAGAATAATCCTGATTCACAAAATTCATGTAATTGTCGCGGCAGTTCCAGCTATGCTCTCCGGTGGCATTGCCATCGCCATCCTGCACATTGGTGTATTCCAAAGTTTGCAAGGCCGTACAGGTCGGAACGCCGTTATGCAACAAAGCGCGGCGATTGGCATTGGCGTGTTCCAACACTTCGCCGTATTTGATAAGTCTAATTTGGTCGTCGCTGCCGTTCACGGGGGTTTCATTCAAAGCATAATTGCAGGTATACTCAGGCGTACCGTTTTGTCCGTAACTGATAATTGCAAATACAGATTGTTTCATAAGCAGCGTTGTATTAGCTTGAACCTCGCGCCGTCCATTAGCAACATATGGTGGTACTATATCTTGAAGATTGATAGAACAAATTCGGAAGTCTCTACCGTAAGCATCCTTTCCGATGGTATCTCGCAAATCTACTTCTTGATTGTTAATAGTTGTCAATAGAGGTTCTATAAAACCCATAGCAGATTGTTCCCACTGCTGCGTATCACCTTCTGGATTAGGTTGAGTTTTGGTGTAATACATGCGCGGCAATTCAAGATAACGATCCCCATCAATATTGCTAATCTTGTTAGCAAGAATATATTCCGCTAATCGGTCTATGTTCTTTTTGGTATTTAAATCGCTTTGTGTGGTGCCTACTTTCTGCGCAAGGCCAGCGGTCAGCGTGATCAGCGTGCCCAGCATCGCGACCGACGCGACAAGAGTGGCGATATATGCCCCGCCAATAAAGCCAGATTGTGATTTAAAAATTTGCACCGTTTACAACCCTCGCTCATCCCAAAAAATTAAAGTGGGTTGAACAAAACCTTTTTCCCCATCCTCTTATTGTTACTCAGTATGGTTAAGCGGCAGTAAACATCGGATAAAAATATTAGTAATTAAATTACAATATATTGATTTAATGTTATTATTTATTGTAATTGTAGTACTAAGGTATGAAAAAGCATATCTTGTCTGTTTTTTGGCCAAAAGCGGACTTGTGTTTAAAAGCCGTTTTGGCTAAACATATATCTATAGAATTCTAAGGGAGAGAGAAATGGCGCAAGCAAATTTTGGATTAACCGCTGTTGCAGCTATGGGCGCGGTAACGGCTTTTGGTATTGTGCCAGCCAACGCGGATATTTGGCTGCATCAGGGTACCAATAACACTAGTTTTGCCACATCGGAAATGATGACAGGAAATGTTACTGGTGTTCAAGTAAATATATCGGGGGACAATTTGTGGGCATTTACGGCTCGTGCAACAAGTCAGTATATTACTGTTACCTCTGGTTTTTCAAACCAACCAGGTATGTTTGCAGGGTTTGACATGTTTAGTAATCCATTACCAGTAGGTTCTGGTTATAATGACGTGGATCAAACAGGCATAAATATGACTATGAATATTGGTGCTCAGAATGTTGGTCAACTAATTACCCTAGTTTTTGCTAATTATGGTATGGTTCCACTCAGCAATGGATCGGATTTGTATGACGTTGGAAGCTCTGGACAAATTAATCCATTGTTTATGGGTGCATGGAATGGCACAGGGGGTCAGAATCAATTTGGCGTCGAAACTCGCGTATACGAAATTACTGGCATTACCGGTGTTCCAGCTCCGGGTGTGTTGACCTTGGCTATGGCTGGCGGTTTATTGGCCGCGCGTCGCCGCCGCTAATCGATAAAGATCAAATTTTGATTCAAAAGGCCTGGGTGAAACCCAGGCCTTTTTATATGTGCGCACGAATAATTAATACTATCGTATGATTATAATATAATTATACTAATATGAAATAAAATTAGCAATATAATTGCAAGGATGGCTAAGAATCATTTTGCCAACCAAATGGTAAGTGGATTATAAATGCTTACTTCAAAAACTACTTTTTTCGTGGAGAGAAAAATGGTCCGAGCAAATTTTGGAATGATTGCCGCCTTTACCGCGGCCACCGCTTTCGGCACACAAGCGAATGCAGATATTTGGGAACAACATGGCAGCGACAACACCGCTTTTGCGACATCGGAAAGAATGACCGGCCGCGAAATTGACGGAATTGAGTACAGTGTTACTGGCGATAATTTATTTGCCTTTACTGGCGTTGCAAATAGTCGATTTATTACCATTATTTCCCCTGCATCTAACCAGCCTGGTATTGTGTATGTCCTGGACAAAGATGGAAAACCATTTCCAGTAGGTTCAGGTTATAATGACATTACACAAGAGGGCGTCGATATGATTATCGATATTGGCGATGCCAATGTCGGTAAAGAAATCACTTTCGTATTTGGTAATTACGGCACGTTGGCGCAAAATGGCGAAACTCCGCTTTTTAATGATTACGAATGCGGCCAAATCGATCCAGATGTGGTTGCGACATGGACTCTGACTGGTGGTCAAAATCAATTTGGTTCCGAAACTCGTGTTTGTTTCTTCGGCGAGGGAGAAGTTCGCGGTGTGCCAAAAGTAAGCACCACGACGGCGACGGCAGCAGCAAGAGCCAGAGCCACGCGCTGTTGCGACTAACAATTAGATAGAATAAAAAAAGCCCGGTTTAATCCGGGCTTTTTTATTGGGAGTATTTAACCTTAGCTTTCATAATTATCATTCGCGAACATGGCGGCGACGCCCGCACCGAAATGATTTTCGATGCGGTAATATTGAATTTCCCGGTCGTTAAAATAATTTTGTTTTTTTAGCAAATTTTGCAGCAACGATTGCTTGCGGCGGTATTCGCGGTACGCCTTGGCGATCAGGCGCGGGATCGCCTCGGAAATATCGACGATGTTTTTCGCGCCGAATCCCGCAACCGGCATTTCCGCTTGCCACATTCTGTAATGCCGCAAAGTTTGCAACATCCAATACCGCAGCAATTGAATCTCAGCGCGCATGGCGCAAATCAGCATTTTTGTCTGGCGCGGATTGGCGGGTACAAAATAAAAACCCGGCCCGGCGAATTCTTGGTTCATAAAAAGCTCTCCCTAAATATTAATTTTTGTTGGTTACGAGGGGTAAAATAGGCCTAAATGGTTAATGAATGGTTAATTTATAGATAGAAATCATAAAAAATATTACTAATATTCATTTTTTTTATGATTTATCTTGATAATGGGATTCAGGCCTTCTAAAACAAAGCAGGGTAAGACTATGACTTTGGATGCTTCTCAAATCCGCGCCGCACGCGCCTTGTTGGACTGGACAATCGAAGATTTGGCCAAAATTACCGGCTTGAGCAAGGATTCCATCAAAAATGTAGAGCGTGGGCATACTCAACCCCGTATAAATACCCGAATTGTTATAGAAGAAGCTTTTGAAAAAGCAGGCATCGAATTTTTGCCGGGTTCTGGCGTGCGCAAGAAAAATAATTTAATAACGACCTTAACCGGCGAATACGCCAATCGGCAATTGCTGGATGATGTGTATGCAACCCTTGTGGCTCGGGAAAATGCGTGTGTCTATATTACCGGCGTCAAGGAAACACAAAGCATCGATAGTGTGGATTATGAATATTTGGAAAAACATATTCAACGCTTATTGAAAGCGAATATTAAAGAAAAATTGATTGTTGAAGAAGGCGATTCCACTTTTATAGCGCCTTCATACAGCTATCGGTGGATAGCAGAACAATATTTTGAGAATGTACCCATCCAAGTTTATGGCGATAAAATCGCCTTTGTGGATTGGGGGCCGCCGGAGCAAATCGTTATCATTCAAAACAAAGGATTTGCCATGGCTATGCAGAAACTGCTGGATTTCGCATGGCAAAACTGCGCCGTGCCTAAAGGCTTGTAAAATGATGCATATATCCGGAAAGCTAAAGCAAATCGTATCCTTAGGGCCAGAAAATTTCGACTTTCTGAAAGCGGCCAATAACAACGACAGTTATCAATTGTCGCCTACATATTATTTGTTTACCGGAAGAAAAGGTTTATGGGTGTTGGAACAGGATGGGCAAGCGGCTTTAATTGCTAAGCATCCTAACTTAGAAGACGAATTGTTGGTATTTTATCCTAATGGATATTGCCCAAATCTAGAGCATCAAGTTTTACATCATGTTCCGCGTAACAGCCGATTAAAAGCTGCAAGACTAGCCGTTTGCGCAAATTCTAATCTCAATGCAGTTATGGATGAGGAACTATTCTTAGATTGGCGTTACCCAGTCTGCATACTGGATACTGCGTATGTTGGAAAACTGCGCGGCAGGTTATTAGAGGATGTAAAGAACAATTATAATAGAGCCGCTAGAACGATTTGTAGAATTGAGGCTTACAATCCGGCTGCGCATAAAGATCGCATGAGAGAATTGATTCAACAATGGCATCGCCCGGAAGCGCATGATGGATATGAAGGGCTATTAAATATTATGGAACGAATGCCGGGAAATTTCGGCTTAATCGCTCTAACAGAAGAATCTATCGCGGGGTTTATTCACTGGGAAATGCCATGGAAACCGGGGAGTCCGGCTAATTCTCTGGCCTTGATTGTTGACAAAAGCATTAAAGGATTAAGCGAATTTATGATGGTGGAAATGTGCCGCGCGTTGGTGCAGACCGGATGCCTTGCTGTCAATATAGGTGGGTCTGAAACCGAAAGCCTTCATTATTTTAAAAGCAAATTTAATCCAAAAATGGTGGATCTGCGTAATTATAATTATGCTTAAAGATTAATACTTTTTAAGTAGTACAATGCGCGGCGAGGCAGCTAATATGGCGTTAGGCATAATTATCGTTCGCGAACATGGCGGCGACGCCCGCGCCGAAATGATTTTCGATGCGGTAATATTGAATTTCCCGGTCGTTAAAATAATTTTGTTTTTTTAGCAAATTCTGCAACAACGATTGCTTGCGGCGGTATTCGCGCAACGATTGGTTGATCAATCCCTGCACTTTGCTTTGCATATTGGCGATTTTTTTTGCCGGCAATGCGCCGTCATTGTTCATTTCCGCGCGCCAGGATTTATAATTCTGCAAAGTTTGCAGCATCCAATAACGTAGCAAGCGGATTTCCGCTTCCATCGCCTCGGCTAAATTTTGACTTTTGCCTTTGGTGTTGGCATTGGTTTTATTTTGTTGT
The DNA here is from genome assembly GCA_004295055.1 of Alphaproteobacteria bacterium. NCBI lineage: Bacteria > Pseudomonadati > Pseudomonadota > Alphaproteobacteria > Alphaproteobacteria bacterium. Next base: position 87,334 of record SHNJ01000031.1, read on the forward strand.
GCTGGCATATCTCGCTCCCTTAACTCCGTTAGGCCGCTTTTTGTACTTTGCGCATTTCTTCAACTACGTTCAGCGCAAAATAGGGGCCATATTTAATTTCCAAATACTCATAAATTTCTTCTTCGCTCATCATCGCGTAATTTGGTTTGGTATTTTGATTCGCGTAATCCATCTCTAGTCCCTTAGTTCCCGTTGTTGGCAACGAGAGAATAGGATCATAAGGTTAATCAAAAGTTAATTCAATAGAAAAAATATCTAATAACGATATATTTTATGCCTTTTATAGATGGTATTATACACAAATTATTGATATATAATGATAATATTCCATCCAGAAAAATAAAAAATGACGATATTTTTTATATGTTCTTGCAATATGTTTTATATCTTGTTATGCAGAAAACATGATAGACGCCAAACAAATACGCGCCGCGCGCGCTTTGCTGAATTGGTCGCGGGAGGAGCTGGCCGAACAAACGGGGATTTCCGTCCCCGCGCTTGCTCGCGCCGAAACGGGCGAATCGCAATTGCGCACGACTAGCGCCGAGAAAATCAAATCATCGTTGGAGCAGGCGGGTGTAATTTTTACGGATGGCAGTGGTGTGAAGCTCAAAACGGATTTGGTACAAATTTATGAAGGTGAAAATTGCTATCTAAAATTGCTGGAAGATTTTGAAGACCTGAATGTTAAAGGAGAAAAAGAAATTCTGTTCAGTTCTGCTTCTGAAAAAAGATCAACGGATGAGGTTATTGAGAAAACGCGTCTTCTAAGAAAAAAAGGCATTAAGATGCGCTTTCTTTTGGAGGAAGGCGACACATACATAATGGGTGACCTTTCAGAATATAGATGGATGCATAAAAGTTTATTTTCCAAGGGTGACGTAAAGCTAGTGTATGCGGATAAAGTCGCTTATTTGGTTAGTTGGATGGAAACACCTCGTGTTGTAGTTGTTTCTGAGAAAAACATTGCTGAAGAAAATCGAAGAGCGTTTGAATTTATTTGGAATATATCGAAGAAACCGACGCACAGCGATGCGGACATTTCATATTGAGGCGCAGAATGTTCGAAATCAAAATTAAAACGTCAAAAAATCAAATCGCCTTATATAATCGCTGTGTATTGGGCGTAAGTCTAGATAGCAATAATCACAGAGGTGATCGTCTGGCGGCATTGGTAGAATGGGCTAATGATAATTTTAAAGATTGCATCGTCGATCTTACCGATACTTTGCATCGGTATAATCACATGGCGGATCTAAAATTGTCGGAAAACGATGCCAGATTGAAAGCCCATATTCAGGGCGATCAGTGGCTGCAAGAATCATATCACATATTATCCAATTTCAAGATTCCATATTGCATTCTGCGGTGGGATGCATGGAAATATAATCATAAGTTTATAAGGTATCTGCATATGTTTGAAAGCGCATTCGCGGTCGATAAAAATTTCCGTGAAGCTGTTATGTATGATGTTAATTTATTTTTAGGCAGAAGAAAAGCTCTTGGCAGTCCAACCACGGAGCAATTATGCGTTACCTATTTATTGGAAGAACTTGCTGGTCAATCCTTATTGTATGAACAATTTCCAGCTGCTGAGATTTATCCGGGTAAACAACAAAAAAGCTTTGGATTAGTGCGTGCTGGGAAAGTGCCTAATGTGCCAACTGGTTTGCAGAATTCCTGTTTTGTAAGCCTGTATCTGCATGACAAGAGTGCGGGGTTATTTGGTTCCGCCAATGACGATGCAGATTTTGCTGATTTAAGAAAAATGGGTTGATACTTCTGAAACCTTGATTTCAAAGCCTGAACACACTCCTATCCATATATTTCTCCACATATTGCCCCGCACTCTAAATCTCCTTGGAATCCGGCTTATTTTAAGGCATCTTAAGGGCCGCTTTCCTATATCCAGCCCTTATCCCGATTACCCGCATGAAAACCTTATCCAGCCAGATCAATACAAAATCCGAAGATTTCAAAACCAACGCCGCGCATATGCAATCGCAGATTGACGATATGAACGAAAAACTGGCGCGGATTCAGCTGGGCGGATCCGAAGACGCGCGCAAAAAACATACTGCGCGCGGCAAATTACTCACGCGTGACCGGATCAATCATTTGCTCGATCCCGGCTCGGCATTTTTAGAATTCAGCGCCTTTGCCGGATATAATATGTACGAAGATGATGTGCCCGCCGCCAGTATCATTACCGGCATTGGCCGCGTCAATGGCCAGGAATCGGTCGTCATCGCCAACGATCCGACGGTTAAGGGCGGAACCTATTACCCGATGACGGTGAAAAAACATTTGCGGGCGCAAGACATCGCCGCGCAAAACAACTTGCCTTGCATTTATCTGGTCGATTCGGGCGGCGCGTTTTTGCCGATGCAGGATGACGTGTTTCCAGACCGCGATCATTTCGGCCGTATTTTTTATAACCAGGCGCGCATGTCTTCCCGACGTATTCCGCAAATAGCGGTGGTGATGGGTTCTTGCACCGCAGGCGGCGCCTATGTTCCCGCCATGTCGGACGAAGTGGTGATTGTTAAAAACCAAGGGACTATTTTCCTGGGCGGCCCGCCACTGGTCAAGGCCGCGACGGGCGAGGTTGTTACGGCGGAGGATCTGGGCGGCGCGGACGTGCATTGCCGCACGTCGGGCGTTGCCGATCATATGGCGGATCATGATCGTCATGCGCTGGAAATCACCCGCAATATTGTTGGCAATCTAAACCGTTCGCCGCAAACCAAATTAAATCGTATCTCGCCGGAATTGCCGAAATACGATCCGGCGGAATTGGTTGGCATTATTCCCAAAGACACGCGCAAGCCGTTCGATATCCGCGAAATCATTGCGCGTATCGTCGATGGCAGCCGGTTCGATGAATTCAAGGCGCTGTATGGCACGACCATCGTTTGCGGATTTTCCTATATCATGGGTATGCCGGTCGGTATTATCGCCAACAACGGCATTCTGTTTTCCGAAGCCGCGTTAAAGGCGACGCATTTTATTGAATTATGCAGTCAGCGCGGAATTCCATTGGTGTTCCTGCAAAATATCACCGGATTCATGGTTGGCCGCAAATATGAAAATGACGGCATCGCCAAAGATGGCGCGAAAATGGTGACCGCAGTGTCTTGCGCCAATGTGCCGAAATTTACCGTGCTGATTGGCGGATCGTTCGGCGCTGGCAATTATGGAATGTGCGGGCGGGCCTTTAACCCGAATTTATTATGGATGTGGCCGAATTCGCGGATTTCCGTTATGGGCGGCGAACAAGCGGCGAATGTGTTATGGCAGATCCGCGCGGACAGGGCAGAGGCCGAAGGCAAAAAACCAACCGCCGCCGAAGCCGAGCAATTCAAATCGCCAATCCGCCAGCAATATGAAAATCAAGGCCATCCTTATTATGCTTCCGCGCGTTTGTGGGACGACGGTATTTTATCGCCAACCGACACGCGCATGGCGTTGTCGATGGGAATTTCAGCCTCGCTGAACGCTCAGTGGGACGATACACGATTCGGCGTATTTAGAATGTAGGAGATTGCGATGACCAATTCCGTTTTAATTTCCAAAGATTCCCCCGGCATTGCCACCATTACGATGAACAAGCCGGATGTGCACAATGCATTTGATGAAAGTTTAATTGCCGATCTTACAAAGGCGGTAAAACAATTGAATGCCGATTCGGATGTGCGGGTCGTCATTCTGGCCGCGAATGGCAAAAGTTTTTCGGCCGGCGCGGATTTGGGCTGGATGCAAAAGATGTCCGGTTATTCGGAAGAAGAAAATCTGCGCGATGCACGGTTGCTGGCCGAATTAATGTCGTCGTTGGACCAAATGACCAAACCCACGATTGCGCGCGTTCAGGGATCGGCGTTTGGCGGCGGCGTTGGGCTGATCGCTTGCTGCGATATTGCGGTATCGGTTTATGATGCCAAATTTGCATTGTCCGAGGCGCGTTTAGGCCTTATTCCGGCGGTGATTTCGCCTTATGTGGTATCGGCCATCGGTGCGCGCAATGCGCGGCGTTATTTCTTAACCGGTGAACGATTTGATGCAGAACGCGCATTGGATATGGGGCTTGCGCATCAATTATGTTATGCGGATGAACTCGATAGCGCGGTCGAAGAAATTGTCGATGCGTTATTGGAATGCGGACCCGGCGCGCAAACGGCATGCAAATATTTAATCCGCCAGGTGCAGTCGGGCAAAAACAATTCTGAATTGATCGAATGGACGGCGCAGCAAATCGCCAAAATCCGCGCCAGCCACGAAGGCAAGGAAGGCATTTCCGCATTCTTGGAAAAACGCGCGCCAAAATGGTTGAAAAAACGGGCGTAGTATTTAAATCCTATTTACTAGGCCTAGAAGACTGCATGCGTTTTACCCGGGCCATATGTTCTGCCCTGGTGCCGCGTATAAGGCTATCGATAGTGCTGGTATAACGGGCCGTAAACTTTTGGGGATCGGGAGTGTAGTATAAGCCATTTCTATTGGCTAACGCCGCGATTTTGCCTAGATCGCAGGTTTCCGCGAAAGGCTCTTCCAAAAAAGCTTGTATTGATGCGATAGACCTCATTTCCAAAGACATTTGCAGCAATTTCGCAAGTACTGCTAAAGAAGCCAGGCTATGTTCCGAATAGGCAGTAAGTTGGGGCCGTCTCATCTGCTGGGGTATTAGAATTTGTTCCATGCAATCGTATAAATCCATCACCGCATCCTTGTTAGGTGCAGGCGCGAATATTTGCTGTAAAACATGTCTCGGAATTGCATAGCCTTTCGGTACAACCCAATTTTCCAGCGACCAGGAAGAAATAGAAGCATTGGCGCGGTCAATTTCTTCCCGGTTGTGGGCTTGACCTGTAATCTGCGCGTGTGCCAGGGAAACTGTGCGATAAGTTCTTCTGTAAATAGGTTTCAGCGCTGTCTGGATGCAAACGTCAACACTGTACTTTAGTACAAGATACAAAAACTTCATTTGTCTATCGCTAACGCAGACTCCGTATCCGGACGCTTTGGCCGCTGCACATAAATCATTGAATTGTATCGGTGCGGAAAAGGGCCTTGCGGCGTGTGCCGCGAAACTGTCAGGTCCATGGGGATCGAATGTCATAAGACGATACGCCATCGCCCAATCTTCTATACTGAAGGATAAAGGAAACTGAGTATGTTTATGGCTATATATATTTGCAAACCCATGCGGGAAAAAGGCGAGCGCAATGGCGTGGGCTGCCGTCACGATAGCGTTGTCTTTACCCTTGATAAGGTTTTCTAAATAGGATGATCGGATAAAAAAACCCGGCGGAATTGCTAAACCCGGTACCAAAGTTTGCGCCAATGGAATGTATTGCGTTGGAAATGGCTTGCGCAAGTCGGCAAAAGGATCGGTGGCTGGATCTTCGGCCAGATGGATATCGATATCGTATAACAGCACCCGTTCTTTCGGCAGAACATCTTTGATGAGCGGCATTTTTGGCGCATCCAAGGGGGGTGTGGCGGCTTGGATGATTGCGGTGGGCAGGGCCGGTTGCGCTATATCCGCGCGCTGCGCCTGGTGTTGATACAAACCGTGCGCTTCCAAGATTGCGCGCATGTTTTTGCGCAGCAAATGTTTTACTTTTCCGAATGCTTCACCCACATCGCTGTCGGCCGTTATTCCGGTGATTTGACGCAAAGCTTTGGCGCGGATGTCGATAATGGTTGTATCCCGGCGATAAGGTTGAGCAAAGTTTTTTTGATCCGGGCGGATTCCAAATTCCAATATCTTGTCCAGGATAGCCAATTCTGTCGGGCTGAAAACTGGTCTCGCACCCAAGCGCAATATACCGGCCAATTCTTGCATCAATTGATTGATACTATTCCAATATCCACTATGGTTTTCGTATTCCATGGGCGGCAACAATAATAACCCGGTTAATGCCAGGGCATAGCCGGTTTCCGCTTGTTGGCGCGCCTCGGGTGTAGAAAGATCGGCTAAATCGTACCCGCGCAATCGCAACCCGATGGGAATAGTGGGGCAGGATTTATCATGTGTCGTAAGTTCATTCAGAACAGGCAAATGAATATGGCGGTCGACAGCAGTGGCTGGTTCAGGTTCTTCGGCATCGGTCAGATTCACGAATCCGAGGCCGGATAGAAAATCCGTCCGTGTTTTTCCGATTTCCAGAAGATCCCTGTATTTCTTCAGATCAAATTTTTCAGCAGTGTCGGCGGTGATATAACCGGTAACGGCTAAGGCGATTGCGAAATTTTTCAACGCGCCAGGATCTACAATGGTAATACGTCCGCCTTTGGGGTGGTATTTCGTCAGAACAATTCCATTGGTATCATAAACCTTAAAATTATGGCCATCGCGCACATGCTGGAAACCCAATCCAACGCATAGTTTTTCAAATTGCGCCTGGTCGATTTCCGTTACGCTGCTGCGGGAGAAAATAGCCGTTAACAGGCCGCGTTGGCCGTCGCCCAAACCGGCAATAACGGCATGATCGATTGGTGTTATTCTTGTCATCTATACCCTACTGTTTCCTTATAGAATACTATCGGTCGATTGGTCAAGCCTGAATATAATTCCCTTTTTTCACCGGTTTTTTGTGGGAGTTGGAAAGGGATGGCGGTATGATTCCACTTTCAATTTGGTGAATTATCGTGTTCAAAAAAATTCTAATCGCCAATCGTGGCGAAATTGCTTGCCGTATTATTCGCACCGCGCGCCAGATGGGCGTGAAAACCGTTGCGGTATATTCCGATGCCGATGCCAATGCCCAACATGTGCAAATGGCGGATGAGTCGGTACGCCTCGGCGGTACGACGGCTGCGGAAAGTTATTTGATCAAAGACAAAATTATCGCCGCTGCCAAGCAAACGGGGGCGGAGGCGATTCACCCTGGCTATGGGTTCCTATCTGAAAATGCCGATTTTGCCGATTTATGTGTGAAATCGGGTCTTGTATTTATCGGGCCGCCAGCATCCGCGATTCGCGCGATGGGATCGAAATCCGCGGCGAAAGCCCTGATGCAAAAGGCGAAGGTTCCGGTGGTTCCCGGATATCATGGCGAAGATCAAGATATCAAAACATTTAAAAAAGAAGCCGCCAAAATCGGCTATCCGGTTTTATTAAAAGCGACGGCAGGCGGCGGCGGCAAAGGCATGCGGATTGTGGAATCGGAAGCCGATTTGGAGTCCGCGGTCGCAGGCGCGCAACGCGAGGCGCAATCGTCGTTCGGCGATCCGAAATTGCTCGTTGAAAAATATCTGGTTCGTCCGCGCCATATCGAAATTCAAGTTTTCGCCGATAATTTTGGCAATACCGTATATTTGTTCGAACGTGATTGTTCGATTCAACGCCGCCACCAAAAAGTAGTCGAAGAAGCGCCGGCGCCGCATATGCCGGAAAAAACCCGTACTTCTATGGGCAAGGCGGCGGTCGATGCTGCGTGCGCGGTGAATTATTCGGGCGCTGGCACGGTGGAATTCATTATGGGCGAGGATGGCAATTTCTATTTCATGGAAATGAACACGCGTCTGCAGGTCGAACATCCGGTGACGGAAATGATCACGGGCAAAGATCTGGTCGAATGGCAATTGCGCGTGGCATCGGGCGAAAAATTGGGATTCGATCAAAAAGATCTATCGATCAATGGCCACGCGATCGAAGTGCGCCTATATGCCGAAGATGCAGACAAAGATTTTCTGCCTGCGACTGGTACGTTGCGCCATTTGGAATTTCCGTCTGCATCACGTCATGTTCGTTGTGATACGGGTGTGGTAACGGGCGATACGATCACGCCATTTTACGATCCGATGATCGCAAAATTGATCACTTGGGGGGAAACACGCGGCCAAGCCATCGCGCAAATGCAGCATTTGCTGCGTGATGTGAAAATCGCTGGGCTTGTGACCAATCTTGGTTTTTTGCGCACGATCATGGCGCATTCTGCCTTTGGCAAAGGCGAGGTCAGCACTGATTTCATCGCCAAGCACCGCGCCAATTTATTTTATAAGCCAACTGGCGAATTGGCTGATGTTACTATGGCGCTGGCGTGTTTATACCGTATGCGGGAATTTTCTTGCGGCACAATACCGATGGGATGGCGTTTATCGGGCGGCGGCGAAAGTTATTTCTATTTTGAGGCAGGCGAGGCGCCAACCACGGTTAAATGTGAATTTTCCGGTGACATCTGTCGTTTTCATATTGACGGCCGCGTGTTTGAAATTGCCCATACGGAATTTTGTGACGATGGCGTTTGTTTTACCCTGAATGGCCATAAAACCGAGGCGGTTGTCGTTACACAAAATGACGATTATTGGATTATGTATAATGGCGATACCGGCCACTGCAAATTCCACCGTTTTGCCGAAGCGGCCGATCATCGCGGCCATGCCGGCGGTTTGCAATCGCCGATGCCGGGCAAGGTGGTGCAGGTTTTGGTTTCCGCCAATCAAAATGTCGAACGCGGCCAGCCTTTGCTGATTTTAGAAGCCATGAAAATGGAGCATACGATCAAGGCGCCATCCGGCGGCAAGGTTAAGGAAATTTTCTATAAAGTCGGCGAGCAAGTATCGGAAGGCGTCGAATTGCTTGCAATCGAAGCGGCAAGCTAATGGCGTTTCCACGATCCATTCAAATTGTCGATGTCACCGCGCGCGACGGATTGCAGAACGAGGATAAAATCGTTGCAGCCGCCGATAAAATCAGCCTGATTCATCATTTGAATGATTGCGGTTTTTCGCATATTGAAGTGGGATCGTTCGTTGGTCCGGCATTAAAGCAAATGGCCGATTCCGACGTAGTTTTTGCGGGGATTGATAAAAAACCTGGCGTGCGGTATTCGGTTTTGGTGCCGAATATGAAGGGCATGGGACGCGCGGTATCGGCTGGGGTAAAAACGATTGCGGTGTTCCTTGCTGCATCGGAAACTTTCTCGCAGAAAAATATTAATTGCAGCATTGCCGAAAGCTTGGAACGGCTGAACCCAGTTATGGAAGCAGCCAAGGCCAATAAGATCGATGTGCGCGGCTATGTGTCCTGCGTCATGGGCTGCCCGTTCGAAGGCGATATCGCCCCAGCGAAAGTCGCCGAGGTTTCAGACGCGCTGTATCAAATGGGCGTATATGAAATTTCATTGGGCGATACGATCGGGGTGGGGACGCCGGACAAAACTAAGGCGTTGTTGGATACTATTACGCCCAAGATTCCAGGATCGAAACTGGCGATGCATTGCCATGATACTTATGGCCATGCGATCGATAATATCGAAATTGCTCTGCGCGATTATGGAATCCGGGTGGTGGACAGCGCGATTGCCGGGATTGGCGGTTGTCCTTATGCCAAATCGGCGGCTGGAACGCGTGCGCCGGGGAATGTGGCCACCGAAAAAGTGCTGCAATTTGCCTCCCGCAATGGGATTCAGACGGATGTTAATCCTGTCGCCGTTGCCAAAGCCGCTGCCCACATTCAGATGATGCTAAAAAAATAATTCCGTCTGCCCAAAATATGCTATAATCAAAGGGTATGAAAAATAGGCCTCAGCAGAAAATAAGTCGAGCAATAACAGGTACGTAATATTAAATTCATGCCTATTTTGACTTTTTTGCAAAAAAGTCGTTGACAGTTGTTTCCAAAAGTAAGATATTAATAAATAGGTAAGAAAGATCAGAGGTGTTGTTAACTTTTGTAATTTTATTACCTTTAAGAACTAATAGCGAAATAAACGCATAAGGAATTGGGTCAGAGAGAAGGAGTGGGTTGAAATGAGTGTAGTATTCAAATTCGATCGCGCAGCAGTTGCCGCAGCTTTGGCGGTGATGGGTTATGCCGGCACACCGGGCCATGAAACAAGCTTCAACCGCACCGCTTCTATTATTTTAGGCAATGGCATTGGCCAGTCGGGCTTGCAACAAGCTGCTGTCACCATTCAGCATGAAAAAGCGGACCGCGAACAAGCGGTAGCCGGATATATGGCAAAACACAGCCACCGCCGGGTTGTAGCCGAAGCTGTACAAGCAGGCAATGAATCTGCACGCCGTGTTGGCGCTAAAGTAAGCGACAAAACTCGCGATGCTGCTCTTGCCGCTGCTGCTGCTCGCAGAGAGCATGCTTAATTAAAAGTTTAAAAAAACAAAAAGGCCGCTGTTACAGCGGCCTTTTTTATTGGCTGAATATTTTAAGCCCGGCGGGGGTGGGTGATAGAAGCCACTGGCGTTACCGCAGTATCTTCGTAATATTTGCCGAATCGGTTGGCTAGAAATACCGGCAAGCCGATATCTTCTTGTTTTACGAAACCGGTTTTAGCCAACTTACCGTCGCGATGCAGGTCGACCATGGTGCATAAAGCGGCCGATGTGGTCAATTCAATCGCGCTCCAAGTCCGGCCATATAACTCGCGGCTGTAAATCTTACGCAGGAAATTTTCCTGTACCAGACGGCCGGCGCGCATGCCGGTTACGGTCACAAACACTAACACCACGTCTTGAGTGGTGGATGGAATGCTGGCTTCGAAAATATCTTTTAATAAATCGCGCCGTTCTATTAATCGCAAATCATGCAGCAAGGTTTGGATAATATCGCGGTGGCCGGGATAACGGATGGTTTTATACGCCACATTGCGCGCCTGTCCGGACAAGGAATCGCCCAAAGATCCGATGCCGCCCGATGTGTTGAATGCCTCGTATTCGCTTCCATCCAGGGTAAAGTGCTCGATAGAATCGAGGGCCTGCAATTCCACCATTTCGCCTTCGACGATGGCTTCGCAAGGATTGCAATATTCGTTGATCAATCCATCGGTGCTCCAGGTTAAATTGTATTTCAATGCATTGGTTGGAAATTGCGGCAGCGCGCCGACGCGCATGGTGACATCCAAAATTTGGTCGAATTTTCCGGCAACGGTATTGGCGGCAATCGAAATAAAGCCCGGCGCCAATCCGCATTGCGGCACCAGGGCGCATTTGGTTTTTTTGGCTAGTTCCTTGATCGCGCGGGTGGTTTCCACGTCTTCGGTGACATCGAAATAATGCACCCCCAGTTTATGGGCAATGGTGGCAATGGCGGTGTTCAAATAAAACGGACAAGTGCTAATCACATATTCTTGCCCGGTTAGAATTTTTTCAACTTCATTGGTATTGGCCAGGTCGGCGCGAATGGCGGTTACTGATTTTGCCGCCGGATTTTGTAAGGCGTGATCGTTGTTATCGGCGACGGTGACTTTGTAATCGCCGGATTCCGCCAATAATTGCGCGGCTGACCAACCGATTTTGCCAGCGCCTAAAATTGCAATTTTCTTCATATTATTTCTCCTAACTACTTCGGCTTATAACCCAGCCGCATTATTGAGTCCAAGTGCCCCAAGTCTTTTTTGTCAAATCATACGCCAGAATACGATGATTGTTGGAATCCACCACGAATAAACGGTCGGCGCCATCCCACACAATCCCTTCGGGATCTAGCAGTGGTTTCGGCGCTTCGTCGGTACAGGTAAAATCTTCGGCAAAATTTTCAACGGTTTGTTTGGCAATATCCAATTTGCGTAAACTGGCGTTAAAACTGTCCGCCGCGATTAAATAATCCTGGCAAATCGTAATGCCCATAGGGTGCTGGAATCGCGCGGTTTTAAAGGAGCCATTGCGCCGTCCCGATTCCGCCATGCCACGCCCAACGACGGTGCGCACATTAAACTGATCGGCTAGATCCAAATACCGGACCGCTGAATTATCGCTGTCGGCAAAGTAAAGCCGGTTATGCTCGGCGGAAAAAGCGAGTCCCGATGGTTGCGCCAGTTTCGCCGCGCGGCCAGCGCCATCCAGAATATCTTTGGCGCCGCCCCCGGCGAGCGGTTTTAAAACCAAAGTTTTTGTGTCGATCACGCCGATTTGATGCGTTCCGGAATTGGCGAAGTATAACTGGTCGCCATGCAATTCCATATCAAAGACCGAAGCCAAGCCGACTTCCTTGCCGGGCGCTTCTTTGGTTAAAGTCAAACCGCGGCGGTTGGTGCCGGCAATCGTGGTAACCGTTTGCGCCTTTAAATCGATTCTGCGGATTAAATGCGTTCCCAGATCGCTGACATAAATAACATCTTCGCCGCAGGCAATGCCGTGCGGGTTATCAAAAGCGCAGCGGTTATATTCGCCGTCTAAATTGGCCGGTGCGCCGCGTCCTATGCGTTGTACTTGCTGTCCTTGATCGTTAAAAATGACAATTTGATGATGTCCCGTATCTGCAACCACCCAATAAAAATTGCCTTTGTACTTCAGGCGTTTCATTTTGCCTGGGAATAACAGTACACCGCCTTGTTTTTCCGGTTTGGTCAGCTCGGTTCCCGCCGGACGCAACTTGCCTTGGGCCTTGTATTTGCGAACGGCGTTTCCGACGGCTTCCAATAATTTATCGCCGTCAGGCTCGCCAGCTTGCCGGGCGAAAATCTGTCCATCTGGGGAAACCAGAATCAGCGTAGGCCAGACCTTAACGCCATACGCATCCCATAATTTAAATTCCGGATCATGCACCACAGGGTGTTCAATGTGATACCGGGCGATGGCTTTGGATACGTTGATAGGATCGCGTTCGTAAGGGAAGTTGGGTGAATGGATGCCAAGGATCACTACATCATCTTGAAACGCTTTTTCAATGCGGCGCATACTGGGCAGAATATGCAAACAGTTAATGCAGGAAAATGTCCAAAAGTCGAGAATCACCAGCCGCCCAAACACCTCGGAGATGCTCAGCGGTTTTGGTACGTTAAACCAAGTCAGGCCCGGTTGGTTAAAATCGGGCAGGGAAGTGGCGGTTGTGGTGGACAATAATTAAACCCTAGAAAAAATGACCATATTTTCTTAGCCTATTTTGGCGGATTTTGCTATAGGGGAGAGGAAATTATCCATATTTTCTAACATTTTACGGCAATACCGTAACCCTGTTTGGAACCCAAAAAATGAAACAAACCATTTTGGCCCTGACGCCAGAAAAAACCAAAGGACTATTGTATTTATTGGGAGCGTGTCTGATTTGGGCCGGCTGGTGGGTATTTAATCGTTACGGCGTCACCAATGGCGTTGATCCATTCGATATTGTTGCAATCCGGTTGACGGTGGCGGGTTTGATTTTGCTGCCAATTTTGGTGCGTCGCGGTCTTGGTACGGTTTGGTGGAAGGCGATTCTTATCGCTTGTTTGGGCGGATTGATTAATTCGCTGGCCTCTATCTATGGCGTGAAATTTGCGCCAGCAAGCCATGGTGCAACCTTGATGCCGGGCATGGTGCCGATTTTCACCGCATTGCTCGCTTGGTTGATATTGAATGAAACTATCACTGTGGTGCGGTGGTTAGGGATTGGCTTGGTGATTGGTGGTGCCTTTTTAATCGGTTTTCCGAATTTAACGCCGGGCAACGACAATCAATGGATCGGGCATTTATTATTTATCGGGGCCTCTTTGTCGTGGTCTTTTTATACGGTATGCGTGCGGTGGTGGCGTATTGATGCCTGGCATGGCGTAGCCTTAATTGCCGTTGTATCGATGATTTTATATTTGCCAATTTACAGTTTTACTTTTGGCGGCAGAATTTTTGATTATCCGGTGTCTACCATTTTGTTCCAAGGATTATATCAAGGCATTCTGACATCGATTTGCGCGATTTTATTTTTCAATTCCGCAATTGCAATTTTTGGCGCTTCGGGTGCTGGCGCGGCAGGCGCGTTAATTCCAGTGTTAACGGTGATTATGGCCGCTATTTTCCTGGGCGAGATTCCAAGTTGGATCGAAGTTTTGGGAATCTTTGTGGTCATCGGCGGTATCCCATTTGCCATGGGATTAATTGGCAGCCGCGATGGCAAAGTCCACGACGATATCGAAGATAAAAGCCGCGGGACCAAGCTTGATACGAAGGCTTAAAAACTCATACATAATCATTGGTTTAGTTAACTTGACGGTATAGCATTATACCATTAAGATACGATCCTATCTTTATAGGATCCATTAATGATTGATTGGAAAACCCTGCGTGACCACGCCAATCCGCCGTACCAAACGGCAGGATTTTCTTGGGCGCCTTATTTCCTTTTTTTGTCGACGTATATCGAAATTGGCCGGTGGGATTTGATCGATGTGATGCTTGTATCGACTGAACAGCCGGATGTTTTATTGGCGCTTACTAAAAATGATGGACCTTTACGCGATAAAATAGCCGAGATTGTAAAAAAGGCGCCAGAACAAACGGTTCTGAAATTGTACGCGGCTTTTGGCCAGCATTTACAAAAACCAATTAATGGTAATAGCGTCCGCAGTTCGATAATGTGGGCAGCATTATCCCGCAAGGATTTCAGTCAAGGTTTCTGGCAACAATTATTTCAAGGCGCTTCTAATGATGATAAATATTTTTTCTTTCTACGCGCAATAGATGGAAAATGTACTAATGGTATTGAAGCTTTAAAGGCGGAAATTGCCCCTAAAATTACCGCGCAGATTCCTAAACTGGTTGAGTATCCGGATCCTTCTTTGGAATATGATCCATTTAAATCATTGGTTAAATTATTTGCGTCGACAGATGCCTATGAATACGAATTATATCAATATACTGCTGGTCCACATCAACAAATTCTTCATCCAAAAATAGCGGAAGCCGCAGTTCAGCAGGCACGTAAGAAAATAGCTGAAAGATTCACGTTGGCCGATTCTATTCTTGATATTATGGCAGCGCAAGTGTTGCGTTGTGGTTTTTCTATTCCTGCTGATATCCAATCTACAATTGATACGGTGACCGATTCTAATTCTTGGACTTTCTTTCATTTTGTCAATCGTCTGGCAATATTGGAAACAGGTCAAGAAATTCCATCGCGGCCTCGATCCGAAGGAGATTTTCGTAGAAGTTTAGAACCCACGAATGTTTCGGAAGCTTGGGCTGTTATTGCACAAGATGCCAGGGATGCGTATTGGTTTACCAGAAATGCAGATGTAGAAAAAGCATTAGAGTTATTAGAGGCTGGAATTGAAAGACCTTTAAAACATTATCAGATCCACTTGATAAGAATCGCCGCCTTGCGTTTTTGTGCAGATGGGAAATTGGTAATTGCAGCAAGATTTCGAGACTTGCTTCCAGATCCAGACATTTTAGGGAAAGAGGTAAATGGCAAAATTAATACTGTTGCCGGTTTAAAAAGACATCAATTAATTCAGCTTGATGGTTTAGCGGCTTGGCAACAGGTTTTGAACCGGGAACCGCCATGTAAAGAATTAGCACGGTATCCTGTTTTTGGTTTTAAACCAGCCTTGTTTACGCAAATTTTACCAACTATCCAATTTGCCTATAATCAGGAATATCCATACAACCGTGATGAAAGAGCATATGAGCCTATGATATGGGCCTATAAACTTTGCTGTTTGTTTGGAAATGAACAGCAAGTTGCAGATTATATGCGCCAGCATGGTAAGGCGGATGCCAATCAGCCAGTTCACGATCTCTGCCAATTTGAATTACCTAAACGCGGATTATGGACACCAAAATCCTGGGGTGATTTAGCGGTAAAATATGGACCGGGCTTGACCAAATATCTGGGTATTGCTCCTGGCGTGGAAAAACATTTGGGACGGCCACCAAGAACATTGGAAGAAATAAAAGATGCTCTTCCTTATGCGGCTTATGCTCGAGGAAAAGAAAATCTTGAATTGGCACGCGTTTGTGCCGAAGCCGGTTTGTCGGAAGATGCTTTTAATAAATGTTTAGAATTAAGATTCAAGACAAGTGACAAGCTGCCAGATGTAAGAATTGATGGCGCAGAAATTGGATTTAGAGATTACATATTTTATAAACTGCCTTGTAATGATTACCGTGGCTTGGTTCTAGGTCAACTTAGCAATAACTGCCAATCCGTAGGAGGGCATGGCGAGCGTGCGGCTGTTCATGGGGCAACCTCGGAATATGGTGGATTTTATGTGGTGGTCAAGAAAACGCCGCAAGGCGAAAAAATTGTCGCGCAATCTTGGGCGTGGCTAGCTAAAAATGGTGAGCTAGTGTTTGATTCTATGGAACCAGTAAATGAAACTTATCATCCGGTTTGCAAAGTATTATACAAAGAAGCCGCCAAACGAATGAAAGAAAAGCACGGCGTGCCTGAAGTGCGGTTAGGTACTGGTGGAAAGACACCAAAGATGGGGATGAAAGCAGCAGCAATTAGTTTAGAACCACTGGATACAAAAGCCTATGATGCACAAAAACAATATGTGTTAGAAGCGCGGGATTCAACAGGCGGTAGTGCAACGCCACCACCGGCAGTAAAACGCTATCACGACGCGCATATGCGTTATATGTAACGCATCACCTATTACCCAGCTGCTTTTTCGGCTTCTTTTTTCGCGTCTTTGGCAGCACGGGCGCGGTCGTTCATATCCAGCAATTTTTTACGCAGGCGCAGCGATTTTGGAGTTACTTCGACCAACTCATCGTCTTGAATATACGCAATCGCGTCTTCCAAACTCATGATGCGGGGCGGGGTTAAACGAATCGCTTCGTCGGCTGCCTTGGTGCGGATATTGGTCAATTGTTTTGCCTTGTTTGGCACGACATCCAGATCATTGTCGCGGCTATGTTCGCCAATGATCATACCTTTGTAAATTTTATCGCCAGGATTGATCAAAATCTCGCCGCGTTCTTCCAAATTCCACAATGCGTAGGCAACGGCTTCGCCGTCTTCACGGGAAATCATCACGCCGTTGATGCGGCCGCCGATTTGGCCTTTGTACGGGCCATAACCTTTGAAAGACCGGTTCATAATGCCGGTGCCACGAGTGTCGGTTAAAAATTCGCCGTGATATCCGATCATGCCGCGCGCGGGGCCATGGAACGTGATGCGTACTTTGTTGCCGCCGGATGGGCGCATATCGGTCATTTCCGATTTACGGTACGCCATTTTTTCGACCACCACGCCGGAATATTCCTGATCGACGTCAACCATGATTTCTTCATATGGTTCCAGCGTTTCGCCGGTCGCTTCGTCTTTTTGCAGCAATACTTTCGGGCGGGAAATCGACAGTTCAAATCCTTCGCGGCGCATGGTTTCGATCAACACGCCCAATTGCAATTCGCCGCGGCCCGACACTTCGACCGCATCGCCGCCTTCGGCATCGCGCACGCGAATGGCAACGTTGCCTTCGGCCTCACGGAACAGACGATCGCGGATCATGCGCGAAGTCACTTTGCTTCCTTCGCGGCCGGCCAGCGGCGAGTTATTGACCGAAAATGTCATCGCCAATGTTGGCGGATCGACCGGGGTAGCCTTAATCGGTTCGGCCACCGAAGGTGCGGCGACAGTGTCAGACACGGTGGTTTTTGGCAGGCCTGCGATCATAATAATATCGCCGGCGCTGGCTTCGTCTACCGATATGCGTTCAATGCCGCGGAAAGTTTGGATTTTGGTAATCCGGCCTTGCTCCACCGCTTCGCCGTTCAATTTCATCGATTTCAGCGTATCGTTGACCTTTACTTTGCCGCTGTAAATACGGCCGGTCAGAATACGGCCCAGGAAATTATCCGCTTCGATCATCGAAATTAGCATCGAAAACGGCGCATTTTCATCGACGCTGGGGGCAGGCACATGTTTTAAGATTAAATCGAACAGGGCGGTTAAATCGCGCTGCGTGTCGTTTAAATTGGCAACGGCCCAGCCATCGCGTCCAACCGCGTATAATAATGGGAAATCCAATTGCTCGTCGGTGGCATCGAGGGCCGCGAATAAATCGAACACTTCGTGATGCACTTCGTCGATACGGGCATCGGAACGATCGATTTTATTAATCAAAACAATGGGTTTCAAGCCTAACTTCAACGCTTTGCTGACCACGAATTTGGTTTGTGGCATCGCGCCTTCGGCAGCATCCACCAATACGACAACGCCATCGACCATGGATAAAATCCGTTCGACCTCGCCACCGAAATCGCTGTGGCCTGGGGTGTCGACGATATTGATGCGCGTGTCTTTCCATATGATCGAGGTCACTTTGGACATGATGGTAATGCCGCGTTCTTTTTCCAGATCGTTGGAATCCATCACGCGCTCGGCAACGTTTTGGTTTTCACGGAACGTTCCCGATTGGCGCAACATTTGATCGACCAGGGTGGTTTTGCCGTGGTCAACGTGGGCGATAATGGCAATATTTCTTAAATTCATGTCCGTATACAGTCCGTTTTACAAATTAAAATGTCATTCTCAGCGGAACGGCGTACCTAAAGCTCTGAATAGCAAAAGATATTCGCTCGGCTCAGAATGACATATGGATAAAGCTTATAATGGCATTTATAGCCGTTTCAGCGCCAAAAGCCAAGGAAATAATCGTGCGCCGATCTTTTTTGATTTTGCCAAGCGTATCGGCCAATATTGGCTTAATAAATATAAAAAGGGGTGTTGGATGCGTTATCGTTCCCGTTTGCCGCGTCAATTGGTCGGTTGGTCCTGCGTCGCTATTAGCGCTGTAATAGTGAATGTTTTAATTCATCCTTCCGCGCAATCCAGCCAGCCAATGACAGGGATAGCGCCGGATTTTAATCTAAAACCTTATATGGATGGGCTTGATTTTTACAAACCCTCCCAAAATAATTTAGCTATCTTTGCGCCGTTGGGTGTGATCGATCCTAAAACACTGGGCGGATTTATCGCCATCGAAGTCGATTATCAGAAAATGGAACCGGTGCAGGCTGGAGAGGGCTTGGCCATGGTGGACCAGCTTTTCCGGTATCGCAAAAGTTTTTTGGTACATCCATCGGTCTTGGCGGCCATGCAGCAAGATCCCAATATTAAAGACGATGCCGCGCGCGATGAATATCTGATGACGCATGGCGGAATGCTGCATTCTTTTAATGGCCGTCCGTCCCAAGTAAAAGCCGATGCGGAAAATAATATTATAGAGCGGTGCTGGACCGCCCGCGGTCTCTTTGCGCGGGAAAAAAATATGCCGGTTATTGAAACATCGCAAGGTTTAGAATGGAGAAATGAGGGCGGACAATTTCACCGCATGGGCATGTCCGCGATTATCGCCGCGAATTATTTGGCTTGGTATGAAAACGGTCGATTGCATCGCGGTGACGGGCCGGCGGTGGTGCGCTCAGACAAAATCGAATATTGGTGGCGCGGTGAGAAATGCACCCCGCAGCAATTCGAACAATTGCAATTACAAGAGGCGAAGCGCAAGTTGGAGCGCAGGACTAGAGACCGGACGTAATTGTTTGACGGGATGGGCAAGATTGCAATTGACAGAATGAGAATATATTTTATACCTAAAGGATAACATTTAAGCTAAGGAGACTCGCATGAGACAATCGATCGGTTGGAGTTTAGGTTTGAGCGGATTGCTGGCCGCCGCCACTTTTATGCCGGGCGTAGGATGCGAGCAAAGGCACGACTCAGTCCCCAAGCACACCTTCATGGAGAAACAAATTAGGGATTGGGATTATACCATCACCTATACTCTGGCGATCTATGACGACGGGCAGATCGAGTGCGCCCAGCAATATCAATATTTCCGGTCCGAAGACCAATGGTGCGACTCCAATCACAAGGTTAGCCCGCGCATATTCGGCAATCTGTTCCCCGAGGCGCAAGAAGATGCCCGCACTCTGATCAGAATGGAATTGGGTTATCTCTCCCCCGCCCTGACTAAGATCGATGAGGTTTTCACCCCATATCCTGGCCCGGCCTCAATGTGTTTGACCCGCGAATATTTTACCGCCGACGGAACGGTCGCCACCGAGGATTATAGTTTCGAAATCCAGCGTCGCGGATATGCCGGAGAATATGTTGACGCGCAAGCCTTTCAATACGGCGCGGATGGAACGGCCTATCCGATTGGCTTGCGTTTGTTCGCATACCGGTTTCCGGATCAATATGACGCCTGCGCCCAGTTTATCCAAACCCATGTTGACCCCGGCGAGGCATACGCGCCATGCTTCGACTTGAAGCATTACGCCTTTGGATCCCCTAAGATCCGGGAATATACGCCCAGCTTTTTTACGGCTGGGGATTATGAATTCGTCCCATCTCCGAGCATAGAATACCCTCCGAATCAAATGGGCGAATATAGCAATACGTTTAAGGCGCAGGGGGAAGATTGGTACAACCGGTATTCCTATGATGCCGTACTTTGCGCGGATGGAATCTTGCGGACCTACCAGCGTAATTCAGATGCTCCTCTTTCCCAACGCTATACGGAAATTCCCCTCGGCCAATTTGCCCAGGCTTGTCCCGATGCCTATGATATTTGCCGGTCGTCGGTGATGCTCGGTCAAGGCCTGTCCCCGCAATTGGTTCGATTGGATCAGGCCTTTGGCCAAAACCATCCGAAAGATGTCGCCAGCGTGCAGGCCTTGCAACGGCACCGCACGCCGCAAGCTGCGCGGTAATCCATTAAAAATAAATCATAGTAAAAAAAAGCGCCCGTTATGGGCGCCTTAATTGTTTGTGGCGTTGTTTAAGACATCTCCGTCTCATACGCTTCGCGTTCCCATGCGATCAGATTCAATGTGGTTACATTGTCTTTGTCCATGGTACGGCGGTCGGTGCGGGGTTGCCAGTCTTTCATTTGCATTTGCGGCTGATCCCAAACCTCGACGGTCATGTGTTCATCGAAACCGTTGAATTTGGAACGCATGGTGGTGCAATACGCGCCCAATTGGCCAAGTTCAATCCAATCGCCTTCGGTGGTATCTTCTGGCAATAAATATGGTCCGCGCATGGAATCGACGGTATCGCAGGTCGGGCCATACAGTTTAAAGCCTTTATATGGGGCTTTATGTTCGCTGCCATTGCCGCGAATCAATTTCGCTGGATAGCGCATGTTCAAAATACCGGCATCGAACAGGCTGCCATAGACGCCGTCATTGATATAAAGATTATCGCCTTTGCGTAATTCAACGTTCACGACTACCGATCCGGCTTCGGCAACCAATGCACGGCCAGGTTCGCAGCGCACTTTGGTGTGGGCTGGCAATTTAATGTCTTCGGCCAGTCCAGCCTTGATCGCATCCATGAAACGCGACATTGGCGGCGGGGTCATGCCCGGATATACGGCTGGGAATCCGCCGCCTAAATTCAATACATCGATTTCAACGCCGGATTTGGAGATGACTTGCGCGGCCAATTTAATGGCGCGGCGATACGCATCCGGGTGCAAACATTGCGAACCGACATGGAAACAAATGCCGACTTGGCGGGCGATTTTGTCTGCGGCTTGCAATAATTCGACGGTCAAATCCGGGTGTGCGCCAAATTTGCCCGACAAATCGTGTGCGGCAACGCCTTTTGGCAGGGCGAGGCGGATATGCAGGTTCAAATCGGTTGCGGAACCGGTTTCTTCGATAATCTTTTGCAATTCGTCCTTGGAGTCCAAGGCAAAGTCGCGCACGCCATAATCAAAATAGGCCTTGCGGATGGCATCGCGGCTTTTCACCGGGTGCATGAAATAGGCTGTGCCGCCTGGCGCGAATTTCGAAATCATCTTAATTTCGGACAGGGAGGTCACATCGAAATGGCGAATGCCTGCCGCGGATAAATGGTGCAATACCGCAGGTTCCGGGTTGCATTTCACGGCATATAATACATCGCCAGGAAAGTTCGCCAAAAACCATTCGGCGACTTGTTGCAATACTTGCGGACGAATGCAATGGACCGGCACACGCGGTTTCAATTCGCGGATCAGCGCATCTACGCTGGCGAAATTCATCATTTCAGGAACAGGATGCACCTTCACTTCGGCTTTATGGCCGATCTGGTAAGGCAGGTGATTCCAGTATTTAAATTCGCTTCTCATCTCTATCTAATAAATCCCAACAAAAACAACGATCTTTTTCAAAAATTTGGCAGCACTTTTCCCGGGGCATATCCGGCGCCAAAAGAAAGGCAGCAAGATATGCCGTACCGGCCCCTTAGCGTCGATCACATGCCGACGCGTCTACGGGCCGAGCGATTCACGGTATCAATGTTGGAGTTGAAGATAGAAAGACTGGCCAGCGCCAATACGCAGCATCATCCGTTGCAGCCTGCTGCGGATTTTTAAAAATTTTTCAGGAATAGATTTTTTGAATCTACGCCCTTGTAAATGTAACAGTCCTTTTTCCATGATCCGTTCCTTTTGCCATACGTAAGGAATTACCAATAAAAGGACGTCTACGTCGTTACATAACCAGCTTTATCCCCCTTTGCATCGGGTGCTCTATGATAAGCCAGCGGGCAGAGGCACGTGCGTTCGCGTCTTAAGAACATTATTTATAACATTTTTCAAAATATGCAATAACTTTTTTTGGCCAAGCCAAGTTTTTTTTCGCTGGTGATAAATTTACCGGAACTACTTTGGCGTGAGGCAGATTTTTTGGTGGCTGTTTTGGGCAGAATTGCGGCGCGCCTGTCGGAAATTTTTGGATTGATTTGCCGTTTTTAAAAATACGAGTCAAAATTATATCATCGAAAAACCAGCATAAATAAAGGATTTTATGCACATCTATTGGACGATGCGCCGGTCGATGGTACAAAGGCCGCACTTCGTTCACTTTTGTTCTGGTAGTTCCTGCCATGTCCGAATTTACTCTCTCCCCACGCCTAAAAATCGTCCGCGACGACATCACCAAAATAAAGGTCGATGCCATCGTCAATGCCGCGAACTCTCGTTTGGCGGGTGGCGGCGGGGTTGATGGCGCGATTCACCGGGCGGCAGGGCCAGAACTCCTCGAAGCTTGCCGGAAAATTGGAGGCTGCCCGACCGGACAGGCGGTCATAACGCCCGGTTTCCAGCTTCCCGCCCGGTTTGTGATTCATACGGTGGGCCCTGTCTGGCAGGGTGGCGGCAAAAACGAGGCGGCACTTTTAGCCGACTGCTATCGCAATTCGTTAATTTTGGCGGAGGGCGAAAAACTCGAAACTATTGCTTTTTCTGCCATAAGCACGGGCGTTTACGGCTATCCAATAAAGGAAGCTTGCTGCATTGCCAAAGCTACTTTGGAACAGTTTTTGCAAAGTCAACAATGGCCAAAAATGGTTTATTTGACGGCATTTAACGACGAAGTTTGGGCGAATCTAACGAATTTTACATAAAAGGATACGATAAGATGGCGGGTAACTTATTGACTTTTTATAGGTTTTTAGATAAAATATCCCTTATGGATACTTTAAGGCGTGGGGCTCTTTTTATTGTGATTTTCACCGGCTCAGTATTGGCTGGCGGGGTAAGTTTTGCCGAGCCTTTGATTCAAGATTACCAATATCATTATTCCACTACCGATGACGGCAAGGCCAAAGTTTCGGAACGTCAAATTACCTGGCGGAACCAGGGTCTGGTCGAAGAATTTTCCGGTAAACAAGTGGATTACTTGGTTCATAACTGGCGCAATGCCGATCGCAGCGCCGATTTATATGTTCGTTCGGGTTATGGTGAATTTGAGACCAATAAGGGCCTGTTCAATCCCTATGGCGAGGCGATGATCAGCGGGATCGAGTATAATTACCAGGATCCAAGAATTTACACCTCTGCCAAATTTGAAAGCTATTATGGCCAGGATTACATTAAAAAATTCCGTCAGGAATTGCGCTTGGGTTTAAAGAACCTGGATTTAGGCGATGATGGCATTTCATCGATGTTCATGTTGGTCGCCAGCCGCATCAGCGATGTTGAAGATGGCTTTAAACTGACCCCCGCCTTGCAATTATTCGGCGACGATTTCAATACCGAGATTGATTTTGACCTGGATGGCGAAATCAAGTTCAACTTTACCTATAAGTGGTAAGTAAGTACCTAGTTCCAAGCTCCTGTTTCCTAGTAAAAACTAGGTACTAGGAACTAGGCCTCTAGGAACTTTTATCCAACCAAGCCAGCGATTCCAGATGGTATGTTTGCGGGAACATATCGATTAACCGCACGCCGCCCAATTTATAGCCAAACCGTTCCAGCCAATCGATATCGCGCTTTTGGGTCGTTGGGTTGCAGCTGACATAAACGATCCGATCAGGGGCCAGGGCACCGATCTCATCCACTGTTTTTTGGGCGAGGCCAGCGCGCGGCGGATCAATAATGGCCACGGACGGGCTTTTATTGCTGCGTAACTGTGATCCCCAGCCTTTTTGATACAAATCCATCGCCTGGCTTTGGTAATTGGTCAGGCCATTACGCGCAGCATTGTCCCGGGCAATGGCGGCGGCGCGAGTGTCGGATTCGGCGGCGATAATAGAAATATCCTTGGATAAATGCGGGGCCAAAGCCACGCCAAACAGGCCAACGCCGCTGAATAAATCGTATAGGACTTTGGGGGCGATAGGAGTTACTAATTTTGCAATTTCGGTAATCAAGGATGGTAGAATCGAAACATTCACTTGAAAGAAATTTTCGGCATGAAACCGTAATTTTGATGTGCCGATGACTTCTTCTAAATAATCCAATCCCAAAACCGGGGAAGGTTGCCCATGGCGTTTTTTGGCGGCAATGCCGACAACGGTCGGGCAGGTTTGTTTAATCTTTTCGGCCAATAAACGTACCTTGTCGCTTTGCGGGTCTTCGACTTCCAGCATAATCAACGTGCTGCCATCATGAAATGCCTGGCGCATGGTCAAATGTTGCCAGTCGCCGCGCTCGCCCGTGGTATCATTGCTGAAATTTTCACGAATCAGGCGTTTGATAGTCTGGCCGGTTTGCCATAAATCGGGATTGATTAAATGGCATTCCTGCAAATCGATAATATGCCGGAACCGGCCGCGTGGATGCAGACCATAGGTAATTTCGCCGCCAGGCGGACGGGTAAAGCCATATTCCATTTTGTTGCGGTAATTGAACTGGCGCGGCGATACGATGGTTTCGCCAATTTCCGCTTTGTGATGAAAGGTTTCGGCCAGAATATTCAATTTAATTTTTAACTGATAATCCTGGGTCAAATGCTGGTACGTGCAACCGCCACACAGACCGGCATGCTGGCATTTTTTTGAGGTTCTAGCATTGGCGTTGGCGGTAACTACGTTATTCAATTCGGCGTACCGCACGCCTTTGGCTTTTTTATAAATGCGCGCTTCGACCGTTTCATCGGCGGCTACGTTGCTGACGAAAACGGCTTTGCCCTGATGATGGGTCAACCCCCAGCCGCCGAAGACCATTTTTTCGATACGGCATTCGAACGATTCGGGCGGTGTTTTTGGCGCTTTGCTATCTTTCATTTCATTCCTTTATCGGTCAGGCTTGATGTAAAGGATGAGCCGCCCCTTGTCAAATAATCCGAGATTGAAATTCCCCTCCCTTGGGGAGGGGCAGCGAAGCCATTTATGGCAAGCGGGGAGGGTAAGGCGTATAAGAACCTAACCCTCTCCGCAAGTGCTGCGCATTTGCACCTCCCCCAAAGAGGGAGGAAAATAAAAAAAGCCCCTCTCCGCAGGGGACGGAGAAGGGTTAAGGGAGAGAGCAAAAAGCATAACTCCCAATAGGGAATAGACGTTTAAGACTTTGTTTCGATTCTAATCTTGCGCGGTTCCGGCTTGATCTGCGCCAGTTTGGGAACTGTGATCTGCAATACGCCGTTTTTGAAATCGGCGGCGACTTTTTCCGCTTCAATGTGCTCTGGCAACTGCACGCTGCGTTCAAAGCTGCCATAAAAACTTTCGATGCGATGAAAGTTCTTGTCTTTGCTTTCTTTCTCCGCCTGCTTGGTACCTTTCACTGTCAAAAGCCCTTCGTGCAGGCTGACATCGATATCTTTTTCTTCGACGCCAGGCAATTCCACACTGACCTGATAATCCTTGGCGGTTTCCGCGATATTGATGCGCGGATTCCATCCGCTAGACTCGGTGCGCATCGGCGTAAAGAAATCTTCAAACATCCGATTTACCAGCGGCGACCAGGCATCTGTTTGCGACAAAGGGGTTAACATACGCAGTTTCATGATTTTTCTCCTCTTTCCATAATTAAATTCTTACGGCCTTTTTCGGCCTCACTGAAGAAATAAGAATTGGAAAAAGAGGTTACAAGATAGCAAAAAATATATTTGCCTCCCTCTTGAAAAGCCGTAATTGGTGATTAACAAAAAAATTCTAGACAACGAAAAAGGCGGGCAATTGCTTGCCCGCCTTTCGAATCTAGATCGTACTGCGATTAGGCAGCGCGACGCGATTGCTGATTGGTGTTGCTGTTGTAGCCGCTGTTGCTCGAGGAGATCGAATCAGCAGTGAACAGAACGTTCGATACCAAACCAGCTACGATGGCGCCAACGAATGGGCCGATGATGTAGGTGGCAAGGTTCGAGAAATCGCCGCTCATGATTGCTGGAGCAATCGAGCGAGCTGGGTTCAGCGAAGCGCCGGTCAAGGAACCGATCAACAAGCCGCCCAATACCAGGGTGGCGCCGATCGCCAGGCCGTTGGCCGAGCGAGAGGTCGATTGGTGCGAAGTTACGCCCAAAACCGTCAATGCCAAGAAGAAGGTGGCAACGGCTTCTGCGGTGATCGCGGTAGCGGAAGCTACGGTTGGGGTGCTTACAGCGGCGGCAGCCGATGTGGAGAACAAGGTTTGGCAGATTACGATCGCCAAGAAAGCGCCAACCAATTGAGCAACCCAATAGGTTACCATTTCAGTTGGGTTCAAGCGGCGCGATACGGTTGCGGCCAAGGTTACGGCTGGATTGAAGTGACCGCCGGAGATGCCGCCCAGGGCATATACCATGGTCATCAAAGCCAGACCGCCAGCGATTGCTGGGATCAAGCCGGTGCTGCCGGCCAAAATGCTTCCGCAAATCAGCGCAACCAGCGTGAAAGTGCCGATAACTTCGGCGATAAAGATTTTGCTCGTGCTGTTATTCATGTTTTAGCTCCTTACTTTTCTTGGGTTAGGGTTAAAAGCGCTCAGTCGATAACAGCAATGTTTTAACCGAGCAGCCGTAACGAATCTGTGGCGACTGCCACCAATCCGCCAATAATGCGTAGCCCGGCACATGCCCGGATTTCCGGAGTAGCGCCTTGCCAGCAGAATTCTTAGTGTTGCAAATGGACGTAATACAAATCCTCATATAACGCTATCTTGCCTTACCCTGTATCCTTGTGCTTTACCTTTAAAAGTAAGCTTTTATATGGATTCTAAGGCCGAGAATAGGCATACCGTTTTCCTTGTCAACTATAAATAGCCACAATTTGTAAGCGGATTTTGGAGATTGTGGCATTTGTATGAGATGGTATTATCGCTACGATTTTATAAAAAACATCGCATTTTAAATAAGTTAAAGGATATTTCAGCATGAAGGACTTTACCGCACCGCCGTGGATCCATTCGCAGTTGCGAAAAGACTGTTTGTGGGTAAAAGAACTACCTTGCTGCGAAGTATTACTTATGAATAACGCACATTGGCCTTGGCTGATTTTGGTTCCGCGTGAACCTAACCTGATAGAAATTCAGGATATGGAATCGGAAATGCGCCACGCGGTGTTCGATGAAGTCAATTGGGCAGGCATCGTTTTACAAAAATTATTCAAGCCGAAAAAAATCAACACGGCGGCGCTGGGCAATATCGTATCGCAATTGCATATTCACGTGATCGCCCGTTTCGAATCGGATCCTGCCTGGCCAAAGCCGGTTTGGGGTTCGCCGGACAAAATGGAATATGATAATCCGCAAGAAGTCATAGCCAAATTGCAACAGGGATTTGAATCGATATTGGCGTAAATATTGATTCTAATTCAGCTATTTGAATCTATATTCTTAACCATTTGTTAAATGTCCAAGACTAAATAGACATTAAATTTCAGCTGCTTTTTGCAGTGCAAATCATCAATTTGTCACATTAATAATTTATTATCATAAGTAAGATGTAATGAGTAATACCGCACCCTATATATAGGTTACGCTTATATAGAAGAGCGCAAAAATAAGAAACGCAGGATAGACGAAGAAAGGTAATGTAGTAGAATGATTGATATGAGTAAGGTGAAGATAGGATTAGGCCCTATCTCGGTTTTTTGCGGGGCTTCAGAGTACCCGTTCAGCGATAAAAATCCCCACCGTCAAGGCAACTTAAAACACCAGATTGAAATTGAAAAATTCGGCCAGATTCTGGCCATGGCCGGTATTCCGTTGATCTGGGGCGCTGGGCAAACCGGATTGATGGGCGCGGTATCGCGTTCGGTCATTCAGCACGGCGGCATTGCCGTCGGTGTTTCCACGCAACATTTGGTCAATGGCAAAGAAGGCGCGCAGCCAGGCATTACCACATTATTGATCGCCGATTCGATGCAATCGCGCAAAATGGCGTTCGCGCGCCTGTCGCGGGCTTTTGTGATTTTTCCAGGCGGTATCGGCACATTTGACGAAGTTACCGAATATTTGCTGGAACGCGAAAATGGCGAACACAGCAAGCCATTGGTGATCGTCAATATCGATGGGTTTTACAAACCCTTGCTGGATTATTTCGATCATCTGGTCGAACGCAAATACATGACGGCGGATGCGCGCGACATGTTGATCGTGGTCGACAAGGCCGAGGAAATTTTGCCGGCGATCATGTCGGAATTTGAAAATCCGAAAAAACACGATTTGAAAAAACGCAAATTGTACAAATCCAGCGAAACTTTGCTGGGCCAGCACAATCAGATTATTGTGCGCCGCCATTTGGGCAAATTGCCGATTGGCCGTCACAACTATCCAAAAGGCAGCTTGGGCGCCGGTTCCGTAGCCTTGGTTTGCGGCGGTATCGACGATGCGTTGCACGATCCGCGCAACAACCCCCATAAAAAAGCGATTGCGGAACTTGTGAAATTATTGGCGGCGGAAAAATTGCCGCGCCTGATTCATTCCGGCCAGATCGGCGGATTGAAAGGCTTGGTCGGACAGCTCGCCCGCGCGCACGGAATATACGATCTTGGCATAACCACCCGCTTTTTAGAAGAAAACGGCCAGGCCGATACCGAAGCGCATAGTTTGCTGATCGCCGATAACGAACAATCGGCCGAATTTGCGATTAAAAATTTGGTCGATGCTGTGATCATCGGTCCGGGAGCAATCGACAGTTTGGAAAAATTGTCCGATTACCTGACCGAAGTCGATATCAAAGAATCGAATCAAAAACTGGTCATCTTTAACGTCGACGGACATTATGACGGATTGGTGGAATATTTCCGCTATCTGATCAGCCGCGGATATTTCGCGCCAGCCGCGCTGGATAAATTGGTGATTGTGAAAACAGCCGCCGAAGTGATCGATGCTTTGAAACGGCCCATCGCGCAAACCGACCCAAGCCTGATGACCAAAGCCGATTTGGTGGCCGTACAGGGTATCAAATTGCTGCAAACCGAACATAACCCGACGAAGGCCCATGACACCGGCACGCCATATCCGCGTTATGTCTTAACATCAGAAAATATCAATAAGCTTATGATATCATTGGGTTTAGTCGCGCCAGAGGCGAATCCGTAAGTCCCATAAATTTCATATAAATTTAGGTTGCGTTTTTTTATTGCTCATGATAATCCCTTAGGGAAATATAAGGGACGAAGATGGGCAGAAAGACCGATACCGCGCGTTTAGCCGCAACTATTCCATGGGCCGTTTATGGCTCCGCCAGTTATGGGCCGAGTGTTGTAGAAGCTTACTTTGATC
The DNA here is from genome assembly GCA_004295055.1 of Alphaproteobacteria bacterium. Classification (NCBI taxonomy): domain Bacteria; kingdom Pseudomonadati; phylum Pseudomonadota; class Alphaproteobacteria; species Alphaproteobacteria bacterium. The sequence continues at coordinate 116,919 of SHNJ01000031.1, forward strand.
ATGCAAGATGCCAGCAAGATACTAGGGATTTTTCGCGAGTATCCTATGAATTAGGCTGCCGCAATCATGTTACTGGCGGCGGCGGATTTTTCGACAGTATGATGCATTTGGCATGCGAATCGTTTCAAACGCTGGGCGGTAAAATGTGGGTTATTACCACTCCTTATATCATTAATTTTGAAGGCGTTTATCCAGGTCCGGAAATGGTTTACGTCGCCGAAGAAGGCGGCTTTCCAATTCGCAAGGCCGGATTTTCTTTGGCGTTAGCACATCATTGCAATCGCGCTGGGCCTGGAACACTGGACGAATTGACACAAATTATCGAAGCGATGGTTTATGGCGAAATGCATCCACGGACTGTTTTGTCTTTGGTCAATCGGCATGGCTTTTATAACTCAACGATGAGGCACCTAAGTGAATCCGAAGCTTTGGGATATCTGCCAGAAGGTTTTTGTAATCGTATCATTCAAGGTGGTAATGGTGAAAATGCCGCGGTTGCTGTGCACGAACGCTTGATGCGAACACCAAGAAAAATATTGCGTGATATGTGCCGATATTATCCGGATTATGTGGGCGCATCGGCAGGACATATTGTGCACTTGGAAAATGGTAACCGAGAAAACAGATCCTGGGTTAACAATTTAAAACAGTCGCTAGAAACACCCACAGTAGCATTGGTTACAGGCCGTCCTATTGATAAAAAAGATCCGGCTAAACGTAAAAGACGCCACGAATTGATAGAAAAAATGAATATTCGCGGATTGTTAGAGCAATTAAAAGCAAATGCTCCAGGGGTTCGAGTCCTTTATGTTAATGAGAACACTAAATTGACAAGGGATATTGTATATCATTGCCGGGCTTTAGGAATTAGAACTCTGGGATTGCAAGGTGAAGGAAATGGTAATAGAGCTAGATTAATCCATGATTCCGGCAGCACAAAAATGGTAGCAAATGCGCACGTATTAGATCATGCGCTTTTGGAAATGGCGGATATCGTTGTTCCGTTGGATCATAGTATGCGTGCTCTCAGTGTTTGGTGGCAGGCGATGGTCTATGCCAATATTAAAGATCCCACTTTCAATAAAAAAGAAGTTTGGCTTTATGATCCACGCGCTTCCGGCGTTCATAGGCATACCAGAAAACAGTCTGAGACTATGATTCGCATGGGTACCATGAATCAGAAAACCTGGGATGTGGTTGCGACATTAGGTACTCCCGAAGAGGCAGGCGCTGAAATTGCTAGATTTTGCATAGGGGAGGGGCGGCGATATAACGTAGCGCATTTTCCCCCACCCCCGCAGGAGAAAATTAGGCACTTAGCAATACCGGATGCTTCAAAAATTCGTACAATAACCCCTGAAACATTAGGGGAGTTATCCCGGTTCCTGCGCCGCCCTGTGGTGCAAGCCTTGGGTAGAGGAAGATAGCGTTACACTGGACAATTACCGGTTTTTATGAAATAACTAAAAGCTTGTAATCACAAGGTTATTTCATGCGTCTATCTCAATATTTTCTGCCCACCTTAAAAGAAACCCCGTCCGAGGCACAGATTGTCAGCCATCGTTATATGCTGCGCGCCGGGATGATCAAACAAGCCAGCGCCGGAATTTATTCCTGGCTGCCGCTGGGTTTCCGTGTTTTGAAAAAAATCGAACAAATCGTGCGCGAGGAACAAGACGCTGCCGGCGCGATTGAAATGTTGATGCCGACGATTCAATCCGCCGATTTGTGGAAACAATCCGGCCGGTATGAAGCCTATGGTGCGGAAATGTTGCGCATCACCGACCGGCATGATCGCGAAATGCTGTACGGTCCAACCAACGAAGAACAATTGACCGAAATTTTCCGCGATCTGGTTAAAACATACAAAAACGCCGGAAAAATTCTGTATCACATCCAATGGAAATTCCGCGACGAAGTTCGTCCGCGTTTCGGTTTAATGCGCGGCCGCGAATTTTTGATGAAGGATTCTTATTCGTTCGATCTGGATTACGCATCCGCGCGCCATTCGTACAATAAAATGTTTATCTCGTACCTGCGCACCTTCGCGCGGTTGGGCATGAAGGCGATTCCGATGCGCGCGGCAACCGGCCCAATTGGCGGCGATTTAAGCCACGAATTCATTATTCTTGCCGAAACCGGCGAATCCGAAGTTTTCCTCGATAAGAAACTGCTGGATAAAGATCCATTGACCAGCGGTGTCAATTACGATGCGGATTTAAGCGCCCAGGTGGAAAGCTGGACATCGCTGTATGCCGCGACGGATGAAAAACATGATCCGGGCAATTGTCCCGTAACGCCGGCCGATTTGATCAAATCGCGCGGCATCGAAGTCGGCCATATATTTTATTTCGGCACCAAATATTCCCTGCCCATGAAGGCTATCGTCGATGGCCCGAACGGCAAACCCGTGGTTCTGGAAATGGGATCGTATGGTATTGGCGTATCGCGCCTGGTGGCGGCGATTATCGAAGCCAGCCACGACAAAGACGGGATTATCTGGCCGGAATCGGTCGCTCCGTTCAAAGTCGGCTTGTTGAATTTGAAACAGGGCGATGCGGCGTGCGATGCGATGGCGAATAAATTGGCCGCTTTGTTTGAATCGGCCAATATCGAATATTTATACGATGACCGCGATGAACGCGCCGGATCGAAATTGGCGGATATGGATCTGATCGGACTGCCATGGCAAGTCATTGTCGGCCCGCGCAGCGTGGGATCGGGCATGGTGGAATTGAAAAACCGCCGCACCGGCCAGCGCCAGGAAATCTTGCCGGAACAAGCCTTGGCGAAATTGGTTTAAAAATTAACCAATTATTTTTGGGGATGCTCTTGCGGATGGTAAAATGCCTTCCCATATAATGCCCTATGACCCAATTATTATACCTTGAAGATTCTTATATTTTTTCTGGAGCCGGCACGGTGACCGAGACCGGCGAAGATGAGCGCGGTACGTATGTGACTCTGGATCAAACCGTCTTATACCCCCAAGGAGGTGGCCAGCCCGCCGACCAAGGCGAATTGATTTGGGATGGTAATATCGCGGCCGTTAAATTTGTGGGATTTGTAGACGGACATGTGCGGCATTACTTCGATAGAAATCAATTGCCGCCAACAGGAACCAAGGTTGAAATTCGGGTGAATGAGTTGCTACGCCGCCGCAATTGCCGCGGACACACGGCGGGGCATTTGGTCGCACATGTAGCCGAATCCTTATTTCCGCGAATCATCGCCACCAAAGGCTATCATTTTGCCGATGACCCGCATGTGGAATGCGCCAATGTAGAACCGCCATCTGATGAAAATGCGATTGCCAGGATTAACGAGCAGCTCGCCAAATGCATCAACGACAATATGCCGGTAACATCAATGATCTTATCGTTCGATGAATTGCGGCAAATGTGTCCGCATGTGCCTGCCAATCTGCCCAAAGATAAACCGCTGCGCGCGGTGCAAATCGGCGATTTCCCACCGGTTCCGTGCGGCGGCACGCATGTAAAATCCCTATCGGAATTGGGTCCCGTAACAGTTGCCAAAATTAAAGGCAAAAAAGGCAATACCAAAATCAGCTATTCTTTTGAATAAGGGATGGCTTAATATTCTTTACAGCCTGGTATCTTGGCTTTAGACTCTTGCTATGTTCCCAGCCTTTGAACGCCTTATCGCATTTCGTTATTTACGGCCCAGCCGGTCGGACCGGTTTGTGTCGGTCATCACCGGGTTTTCTTTTCTTGGCATCATGCTGGGCGTTGCGACGTTAATCGTCGTGATGGCGGTGATGAATGGATTCCGCCAGGAATTATATTCCAAAATTCTCGGCCTCAATCCCCATATTTCTATCTATCATCAAACCGATCAGGGCACCGCGCCGCTGCAAGATTATGAAAAGTTGCTGAAACAAATTCAGACCATGGATCATGTCGATTCCGCCTATCCAGTCGTGGAAGGCCAGGCGATGTTATCGTTCCGCGGCAAAAGCCAGGGAATTATGGTGCGCGGCGATGATCCGGCCGATTTTCTAACCCGCCCGATTTTCAGCCATTCGACCCAAGGCAATATCGCGGATTTAGAGGCCGAAGGCACGATCATGATCGGCCAAAAACTGGCGCGGCGACTGGGTATTAAAATAGACGACAAAATCAGCTTGCTGTCTCCAAAGGGGCAAGTGACCGTATTCGGCACCATGCCAAAACTGCAAAGCTTTACGGTAGTGGCGATATTCAATATCGGCATGTATGAATTCGATAATGGGTTAGTGTATCTGTCGCTGAAAAACGCGCAGGATTTTTTCGGTTATGGCATCGGCGTCAGCGCGATTGAAATTACCACCAACGATCCGTTCAATTTAAATCCTGTTAAGACGGCAATATTCCCGATTCTGCCGGATGATGCGCAAATGACCGATTGGCAACGCGCCCATGCCTCGTTCTTCAACGCGATCGAAGTCGAACGCAATGTCATGTTTTTGATTTTAACTTTAATTATCGTCGTTGCCGCGTTTAACATTATTTCCGGCCTGGTGATGCTGGTAAAGGACAAAGGATCGTCGATTGCGGTGCTGCGCACCATGGGCGCCAGCCGCATGTCGATTATGCGGATTTTCTTTTTATCCGGCGTCAGTATCGGTGTTGTCGGCACGATTTGCGGCCTGATTCTGGGTATTGCCTTTGCCGATAATATCGAATCGATCCGCCAGTTTTTCGAAAGCCTGTCGGGCACTAACCTGTTTAACGAAGAAATTTATTTCTTATCGAAATTGCCGGCCGAAATCGATTGGTCCGAAGTGATATCGGTAACCGCAATGTCGCTAGGATTGTCGATTCTTGCCACGCTTTATCCATCCTGGCGCGCGGCGCGATTGGACCCGGTCGAGGCGTTGCGATATGAATAATGGGTATTGGGTACTGGGTATTGGGTTCAGGGAAAAATTTTTCTTTCCCCCGGTGCTCGTTGGCGAAATCCCAAACCCCAAACCCCAAACCCCAAAACCCTTTTTATGCTGAAACTCATCGACATTCATCATTCCTACCGCCAAGGCGATCAAAGCCTTGAAATTCTGCGTGGCGCCAGTTTGCATGTGAAACGCGGGGAAATGGTTGCGCTGGTGGCGCCAAGTGGCACGGGTAAATCGACCTTGCTGCATATCGCCGGATTGTTGGAATCCCCGACCAGTGGCGAGATTATGATCGATAATGCTTCTTGCGCGAATTTATCGGACCGCAAGCGGTCGGCGATGCGCGCCGAGAAAATCGGGTTCGTTTATCAATTCCATCATTTGCTGCCGGAATTCAGCGCGATTGAAAATATTATGCTGCCGCAAATGATTGCGGGAATATCTTCGCCTATGGCTAAACAACGTGCCGCTATTTTATTGGACCGGGTGGGGCTTGGCGCGCGCGCCGCGCACCGGCCGATGCAATTGTCGGGCGGCGAGCAACAGCGCGTTGCTATTTTGCGTGCGCTGGCCAATGATCCAAAAATTCTGCTGGCGGACGAACCGACTGGCAATTTGGATATCGCCACCGGCGATCTGGTGTTCGATATGATGCGTGGCTTTGTGCAGAACGGCAATATGGCGGCGTTGATCGTCACGCATAATCTGGATCTGGCCAAGAAAATGGACCGGATTTACACGATTCGCCAAGGCCGCGTAGAACTTATGGAAGCTCCATCATTAAAAGTTTACTCGCAAGCGCCAGCATAGTCAGGCCAATCAGCATATCCAAAATCTGCCACGCACGGCGGCTGACAAACAGTTTGGACATGATTTTTCCAGCATAACCCAGGCATAAGAACCATAGATTGCTGCCCGCGATACTGCCCAATACAAAAATGTAACGTTCCGGCAAGGGATATTGCGCGGCAACGCCGCCAATAATAACGAATAGATCCAGCAAGGCTTGCGGATTTAAGAACGTAAATCCAGCGGCGGCCAAGAAAATCGGCCAGCGTTTTTCATTTTCCGCTGGCGCGCTTAAATCGACGCGAATTTCACCCGGCCGCCAGGCTTTGTAAAAACAACGTAGGCTATAGGTATATAAAAATACTATTCCCGCCCATAAAATCGCGGTTTTTAGCCATTCATGGCTGGCGAAAATATATCCGGCGCCAAGCCCACCAATGGCTAGCACCACACTGTCGCACAATCCTGTGACCATACTGGTAAAACCGACATGCCGCTTGGTAATCCCATGTTTTAAAACAAACAGATTTTGTGGTCCGATCGCGACAATAAGCGTTAAAAGCAGGGTGAAACCCTGCGTAAAGGCGTTGAAATACATGAAAATACCTCTTCAGTGGAAATTGGAAAAATAAGAAAATTAACTTCCAATCCGTTATCGTCGTCGGACGATCTTTTCCAAATATGAAGAGATGATTTGATTCATTAGAGTGAGTATAAAACTTTATCCCCACTTTTCAATAAAATTCTTGGCAATATTGATATAACAAGGCGATTTTGCGATAAGTTTATTTTTCTTTTTTTGCCAAAAAACGCTAATTTAAACTTATGGCAGAGGCAGATAATAAAGGGTTTATCCATCTTCGCAATCACACCGCGTATTCGTTATCCGAAGGCGCGTTGAAGATCGATTATTTGGCGGAACTTTGCAAAAAACAAAATATGCCGGCGGTGGCGATTGCCGATACCAATAATCTGTTCGGCGCGATCGAATTTGCCGATGCCGCGGTCAAGGCCGGCGTACAGCCGATTTTTGGCAGCCAGTTTTCCCTGGCGCGGGAGGAAAAAGGCGGCAAGCAATTTGGCCTCGTCGAATACGATCAAATCGTGCTGATCGCGCAAAATGAAGCCGGTTATATGAATTTATTGGCGTTGCAAGCGCTGGCATACGAACAAGTAGCCGCTGGCAAAGCGGCGCATATCACCATCGATCAAATTTTAAGCCATAATGCCGGATTGATTTGCCTTTCCGGCGGGGCGAAGGGCGCGCCGGCGCGCCATATCCGCGCCAATCAACCGGACAAAGCGATTGAGTTCTGCAGGACGATTTTAAATGCCTTCGGCAACCGGTTTTATATTGAAATTCAGCGGCATAATTTAGCGGAAGAAAATTCCTGCGAAACCGCGCTGATCAATTTGGCCTATCAGTTGAATATTCCATTGGTTGCGACCAATGAATGTTATTTCGCAACCCCTGACATGTACGAAGCGCATGATGCATTGTTATGTATCGCCGAAGGCAAAGTGGTCGGCGATCCGGACCGGCGCAAAGTAACACCGGATCATTATTTTAAATCGGCCGCTGAAATGCGCGCTATGTTTGCCGACTTGCCGGAAGCCTGCGATAACACCATCCATATCGCCAAACGTTGTAGCTTTATTTTAAAAGGCCGCAATCCGTTATTGCCGCATTTCGAAGGCGAAAATGACGAGGAAGAGTCGGACATTTTACGCCGCAAAGCGCGCGAAGGCCTTACCGTGCGGATGCAATCCGCCAATATTGCCGGCGATGCCCTGAAACCATATCAAGACCGGCTGGAATTCGAGCTGGATGTTATTGTTAAAATGGGTTTCGCGGGATATTTTCTGATCGTTGCCGATTTTATTCAATGGTCCAAGGCGAATGGAATTCCGGTAGGTCCTGGCAGGGGTTCCGGCGCCGGATCGGTGGTAGCCTGGGCGTTAACGATTACGGATTTAGATCCCTTGCGCTGGGGCTTGCTGTTCGAGCGATTTCTGAATCCGGAACGGGTATCGATGCCCGACTTCGATATCGATTTTTGCCAAGACCGCCGCGACGAAGTGATCCGGTATGTGCAAACACGTTATGGCAACGACAAAGTCGCGCAAATCATCACCTTTGGTAAATTGCAGGCCCGTGCGGTGGTACGCGACGTTGGCCGCGTGCTGGCGATGGCCTATGGCCATGTCGATAAAATCTGTAAAATGATTCCGAATAATCCCGCCGCGCCAGTGACCTTGCAACAGGCGGTGGATGGCGAACCGTTGATCCAGCAAATGATCAAGGATGACGAGGCTGTTTCCCGTCTGATCAAAATCGCGCTGAAATTAGAGGGTCTATATCGTCACGCATCCACCCATGCGGCGGGCGTTGTGATCGGCGACCGGCCATTGCAACAATTGGTACCGATGTACCGCGATCCGCGGTCCGACATTCCGGTGACGCAATTTTCGATGAAATACGTCGAAAAGGCGGGTCTGGTAAAATTCGACTTTTTGGGTTTGAAAACCCTGACTGTCATTCAAAGCACTGTCGCATTGTTAAAACAACAAGGCATCGATATCAATATCGACACGATCCCGTTGGATGACCGCAAAACTTACGATATGTTGGGGCAGGGCGAGGCGACCGGCGTGTTCCAGCTGGAAAGTTCCGGCATGCGCGAGGTTTTGAAAAAACTGAAACCCGACCGGTTCGAGGATATCACCGCTATCGTGGCGCTGTATCGTCCGGGTCCGATGGACAATATTCCGAAATTCATCGCCTGTAAGCAAGGCATCGAAAAGCCGGATTACCTGCATCCAAAACTGGAAACGATTTTGCGTGAAACCTATGGCGTTATCGTTTACCAGGAACAGGTTATGCAAATCGCGCAAATTCTATCCGGCTATACGCTGGGCAATGCCGATTTGCTGCGCCGCGCGATGGGCAAAAAAATCCAGGCGGAGATGGATGCGCAGCGCGAAAGTTTCGTGGCCGGCGCGGTCAACACCAACGGATTGAAGCCCGACTACGCCAATCATATTTTTGATCTCGTGGATAAATTCGCCGGGTATGGTTTTAACAAATCGCACGCCGCCGCCTATGCGTTAATTTCTTATCAGACAGCCTATTTAAAGGCGAATTTCCCGGCGCAATTCATGGCCGCGCAAATGACGCTGGAAATGGGAGATACCGACAAATTGTCGGAATTCCGCGAAGAATTAAAACGCCTTAAAATTGAATTGCTGTCGCCGGATATCAATAAATCCATGCCTAAATTCGCGGTGGAAAATGGCGCGGTGCGATATGCACTGGCGGCGTTAAAAGGCGTTGGGTTAGAGGCGATGAAGGCGTTGTGCGCCGAACGGGCGGATAAGGGCGAGTATAAAAATCTCGACGATTTCATCCGCAGGATGGATTCGCGCATTTTGAACAAACGCCAATTGGAATCTTTGATCAATGCAGGCGCGTTTGATTCTTTGCATGCAAACCGCGCGGAATTATCCCTGAATTTAGAGGCGATATTGCGCCAGGCCCAGGCCAATCGCGCCGAACAAGAAAGCAACCAAAATAATTTATTTGCCGGGGGCGGCGGGGCCGAAGACAAATTCAAACTGCAAAAATCGCCGAACTGGAACATGCTGGAACGGTTGCAAAAAGAATTTTCAGCGATTGGATATTATTTAACCGCGCATCCGCTGGATTCTTATACCGCGCTGCTGCGCCGCTTGCATGTGACCTCGGCATTGGAAATTCCAACTAAAGTTATGGAAAAACGCACTGGCAAATTGACGCTGGCTGGCGTGATGCTGTCGAAAAAAGAACGCAGGTCGGCCAAGGGCAATAAATACGCGTTTGTTGAATTCACCGACGCGTCGGGATCGTTTGAATTGACATTTTTCAGCGAGATCCTATCGTCGTCGCGCGAATTGCTTGAATCCGGCAAGCCATTGTTGCTGACGGCGGATTATCAGATGGATGGCGAAACATCGCGCATGACCGCGCAATCGGTGCGGGATTTGGCGTCGGTCGCGGCGGAACATAAAGGCAATATGAATATTATAGTCAGTATGCCCGAAGCCATCGAGCCGTTGGCGCAGAATTTAAATTCTTACAAACAATCTTTGAATGGCAAGGGCGGTCGTTCTGGCAAGCAATTGAAACTATTTTTGCATTTGCCATTGCATGAAATCGAAATCGATTTGCCGGGATACCCAATTCCCGTCGGTCCGGCGGCGGCCGATATTTCGGCCATCGCCGGTGTGCGGGTGGAAGAGGTCTAATAAAAAACCGGAGAAGGTTAAATTCTCCGGCTTTTATTTGTGTTATTGAAAAATACTACCGTGTGCCACGTACACTATCAAATCCTTGCTTAAAAGCCATAAGATCTACTTGACGAAGGCACTGTGTGACTTGGAATATTCTGCCAGTATTATCAATATGGCCGATGCCAACATTAGAGGCATATCCATCTGGATTTCTTCCGCATACTTTTCCAAAAGCATAGCTGGCGCTTTCTTCTGCTGTGCCGCCTTTGTTTTTCTTGGTTCTTCCATGAATAGAATTAAAAGTTACCCGATCCACTTTGACCCATTGTACTGAATCCCCGCTCATGCCCCGTGATTCTACGATGGCATACTTAATTGGCCTTATGGGTTTTGTGGATGCTACTGGATCAGTGTCTCTTCTGCCCCAATTGTGAGAACCCCAACCATTTTGCCGTGCCATATAAACCTCCTGAAAAGTTGATAACAAATAAATTTATAGATTCGATCCGCTACAAATTTTCACCATAGTGTATCTTCTATAAAAATGATTTTTAGTAATATAGAAAATAATTCTGAGATGCAAGAGCACAAATAAGAAAAAATATGGATAGGAGATGTAATAAAATTACGAGGAAATAATAGGGTAGGCGGCGGAGGTCTAGTTATTTATTATTCAGCCGGTCGCGCAAGCGGCGCATGGCCAATAACCCATGGGGATGAACTTGTCCTTGGGTTGCAACGATTCCTTTGTGCGCAATGCAAGTTTCGGGAAAAGAATCACACAAGCTGCCTGGCCCGAAAGATTTTACGCCATTTAACCATCGCTGCAATCCCGTTGCGATTTGGCTGGTGACAAAACCAGGACGCTCAACACTGATATTCTTTAAAGCATCGCACGTTAAAGCCGCGCCGCGGGCTGTATTTTGTATTGGAATGGCGGTTGAGGTTAAATTAATCGCATGCGCATATCGCAATTTTGGCGCGCAATTCCCGGCAATTATTTCCGCTGCTGTTCGGCCAGTAGAATCGTTGAGCAACACTATCGCGTCATAAACTTCGCCGGACCCATCGGTCAATTGTTGTTTAAGAAGTTCTTTCAGTTCACGAGGATTGACCGTGTTTTTCTTTTCCTCTCGAATTATTTCAACATTAAATCCTAATTCGGTTAACTGGAACATGGCTTGATAATGACTGGGGTCATTGCCGATATAAAGCATACGGCAATCATGCGGATTTTTTTTGGATTGCTTGATTCTATCAGAAATGATTTTAATGATTGCGGTCGCTCTTGCTCTTTCCTCGATGGTATAGGGGTGAAAGGCGCGTGTCGTATCATTCCGTGGCAATTGTCTTTGACAGAAAAAAGTTACCCCCGCCGGTGCTTGCCGGTAATAATCCGGGGTTTTGGCCGGAAAGATTTGAATAACAGTCGCTCCATCGGGCAATAGACTTAATTCAGCAACGGGAATTTCCTGGGTGCTAATCACGATATCGCTAAAACCTAACAATGCGCGGCGCGGCGTTAATATTGCACCGCTTGCTGTATAATCCCGGTCGGCAATATCTATTCCCGAACCAAGGCCAGGTTCAACCAACACAGTACCTGTAAGACTGCCAAGTTGCCCTGTCCCTTTTTCAACATTATAGGGCAATGCCGGAATTGACATTGGCGGCACATTGGCAGTACTGAGTGCAAGACCCAGGACAGTCATATCTCTATGCCCGCGCGCGTTCGCGTAATTCGTGCAATGTCAGCAACGCGGCAGTATTAAATTGGTTTGCCGGGACGCGTCCGGTGCAAACCGGATTAATCAAACCGCCTGCGGTTACGCAAGTTTTCAATATAGCTTCAGTGCGTTCTTTTGCTGGTTTCCATGCCAGTAATGCGCGTAAGAATTTGGATGCGCAGGCAGCATACAAGGGGCTGGCAACCTCTGGAACAGCCTTCGGATAACCTTTTTTACTACGGAACAAGATACCATTTCCGATGGTGGAATCTTCGCCATATTCTCCGCCTTCAAAATTCCCAACACCAGAACTTTTGGTTAAATCATATACCAAGGTTCCCGGGATTATCTCGGTTTGCATATCTTCGGTAATTAACAAGGGCGTTGTTTGCGGATCAACACGGCGCGCAGCGCAAACAATTACATCTTGGACTTGGGTTGCTAAGAATTCGGCAATGCGGTTGCGTTGTAAATTCAAGGCATCGGCGGCTGATATAGTTTTACCGCGTTCATCTTGCAGTAATTCGAATGTAATGCCCAATGTTTCAAGTTCGGCTTTGTGGGTGGTGGATGTGCTTAATGCATTAACGTTGGCCCCAAGACTTTTTGCATGTTTGACGGCGGCCAATCCGGCATTGCCCAAGCCAATCACCAAAACATTTTTGCCTTTTAAATCACCAAAATGTCCAGCGGCCTCCGCGATTACGACTTCACCAGTTACGCGGCTCATTGCGGCAGTGGCATGCATCGCCTGTGTTTGCAAAGTTTGCGGCATTAATTCAAAACTGAAACCAGTAACGCCAAATTTGGCATAAGCGCCTAAATGGGCAGTGTTTACTACCTGAGGATCTAAGAATCCGACTACCGCCGCCTTTTCTGGATAAAGCTTAACATGTTCTTTTTCCATGCGCGGGTCGGGGCGTTTTACTTGTAAAACAATATCGGTGCCACCCAATAATCTTCCCAGCTTACTAACAATCCTTGCTCCCGCACGTCTGAAATCTCCGTTTGTGAAACCGGCTCTGCTCCCCGCGCCATCTTGTACGCGAATTTCTTTGAACAATCCCGTCAAACCGCGAACATGTTTCGGAGTTAAAGCAACGCGGGTTTCGTCTTCTTGGGTTTCTTTGGGGATGGATAGAATTAGTTTGGACATAAAACCTCCTGTATTTCTTTTAAGAATACGGAAAATAGTCATGTTTTAGGGGGTTGGCAAGCGGAATTTGAGTAATAAAAAGACTTGCTTTCGTGGGCTAATTTTATTATAAACACCTCACTAAATTCACACGCAAGGATGGCGTGCCGGTCTGTGACTGGCTTCGCTTCCGGTGATTGGGATTGGCCCAGTTACTTGCCCTTGCGGAGGTTTAACCGGAAGAAACAGTAAGTTGCCCTTAATTCCCATTCGGAATGAAATGCCGCTTTCTGTTTTTGACAAACAGAAGAGAGTAAATCTATGGCTTATAATGATTTCACCATGCGCCAGTTGTTAGAAGCTGGCGTTCACTTTGGTCACCACACCCGCCGTTGGAATCCGAAAATGAAAGAATATATTTTCGGCGAACGCAACAACGTGCACGTTATCAACTTGGAAAAAACCGTGCCGATGTTGCACGCGGCGTTGAAAGCCGTGCGTGACACCGTTGCCGGCGGCGGCCGCGTATTGTTCGTTGGCACCAAACGCACCGCGCAAGAACCGGTTGCCGAAGTTGCCAAACGTTGCGGCCAGTTTTATGTCAATCACCGCTGGTTAGGCGGCATGTTGACCAACTGGAAAACCGTATCGCAATCGATCAAATATTTAAAAGAACTTGAAGAAAAATTGGCAAAACCCGAAGCGGCCGGTTTGACCAAGCGCGAAATTTTGGGTTTGCAACGCGAATATGAAAAACTGGAAAAAGCCTTGGGCGGTATTAAAACCATGGGCGGTTTGCCGGACATCTTGTTCGTGATCGACACCAACAAAGAAGAAATCGCGATTGCCGAAGCGCGCCGTTTGAATATTCCAGTGGTTGCGATCGTTGATACCAATTGCAATCCAGATGGCATCAATTTCATGGTTCCTGGCAACGACGACGCGATGCGCGCGATCAATTTGTATTGCGAATTGTTCGGCCAAGCGGTGCTTGATGGTCTTGCCGCCGAAGTCGATCGTGGCAACAAAGGCCGCGATGTGAAGCCGGATGCGGATGCCGCAAACGATCAACCGGTTGCCGTCAGCGCCTAAAAGTGAAAACAAGGGTTTTGGGTATTGGGTATTGGGTTTAGGGGATTTTGCCCCGAGTCCGTTATCCCAAACCCCAGAACCCAAACCCCAAACCCCTTAGAGGACAGAATGACAGAAATTACAGCAAAAATGGTCAGCGAGTTGCGCGAAAAGACCGGCGCGCCAATGGGCGAATGCAAAAAAGCCTTGGTTGAAACCAAAGGCAATATCGATGAAGCCATCGATTGGTTGCGCAAAAAAGGCATCGCGACCGCACAGAAAAAATCCGGCCGCGCTGCGGCTGATGGTTTGGTTGGCGTTGCCACATCCGGCAATACCGGCGCGTTGGTCGAAGTCAACGCGGAAACCGATTTCGTTGCGCGTAACGAGCAGTTCCAAAACATGGTACGCAATATTACCGCTGTCGCGATTGCCAAAAAAGGCGTTTTGGCCGATATCAACGCGGCAAGCTGCCCAGGCACTTCGCGCACCGTTGCGGATGAAATTACCCATCAAATCGCAACCATCGGCGAAAATATGAATTTCCGCCGCGCGGCCGCTTTGTCTGCGACGGATGGCATCGTTTGCAGCTATATGCACGGCGCGATTGCCCCGCAATTGGGCAAAATCGGCGTGTTGGTTGCGCTGGAATCCAAAGGCGACAAAGCGAAATTGGAATCGGTCGGCAAACAAATCGCGATGCACATCGCGGCCGCAAATCCATTGGCCTTATCGTCGGATAAATTGGATCCGGCATTAGTTGCCCGCGAAAAAGCGGTGTTCAGCGAACAAGCCGCAGCATCCGGCAAGCCAGCCGATATTATCGGCAAAATGGTCGAAGGCCGTTTGCGTAAATATTACGAAGAAGTTTGCTTGCTGGAGCAGATTTTCGTCATCGACAACGAAACCAAAATCAGCCAGGTTTTGGCGAACGCCGCCAAAGACGTTGGCTCGCCGGTTTCGATCAGCGGCTATCTGCGCTTTGCCTTGGGCGAGGGCGTAGAAAAAGAAGTCAAAGACTTTGCCGCCGAAGTCGCCGCGATGGCAAAAACGGCGTAGCTGTTTGATGGTTTATGGCCCGTCCTCCGAAGCCTTGGCGTAGGAGGATGGCAAAAACGGCGTAGCTGTTTGATGGTTTATGGCCCGTCCTCCGAAGCCTTGGCGCAGGAGGATGGCAAAAACCGCCTAAGCGTTTTGAGTATTGAAAAACCCCGCTTCGGCGGGGTTTTTTATTGGTATTATCTGGAAAATAATTTCCGCAGATGCGCGTGCAACGGTCTGAGTTGGCGTCCCGCAAAATGTTGTTCAACCATTTTTGGATTCCTGGCAAGCCAGGCAAGCCTGTGTTGGTGCGCTGTTTCCATATTTGCAAATATGGTGGGATGGTTGACTAATGCCTTGGCCAGAACAAGCTTTCTGCTTTTCAAAATCATAAGGGGGTTTGGCGCCGCGATAGGACGGATGCCCAATAATGCTTCTATGATTTGATTTTCATGTCCATCGCCGTAAATACCGGCCATAAAGAGAGCAACCATCGCCGTGCTGCGCGCCATCCCATGTTGACAATGTACAATTAAGTCTTGATGAGGATGTGCGCGTAAAAAACTTAAACCTTGTGCAACCATAGCAACTGTTGGCGAGAGAGGTTTAAGCGGTTGGGTTATATCGAAATACACCTGAACATTCTGCGCATAAACCCGGCCGGTAAGATCGGGGGCTTTACCTTTGCCTTCTTGCGCCTCTGGATGTTCGATCGATAAAACAGCAGGTGGCGAAGAACATGCAGCGATTCTGTCTGGAAGTTCGTCGACGCCGCAAACGGTGATTCGTTGGTTTGTTGGTAATGTTATAAAGCTCACTAATTCACCCTCAAGTATTGTATTTAATTAGGAAACTTTCTAATGGCGTATCGTGATAAGATCAAGATTGTAATTTATCCCTGTGTTCATGCATTTCAGGTTTTGGCCTTTATTTTGCCGGAAAAATCCTGTAAAAACAAATGCCTATAAATGGGGAAGTAACTATGCCGGATGTTGCCGTGAAACTAAAAACCAAAATTCAATATAAACGCGTATTGCTGAAATTATCGGGCGAAGCTTTGATGGGTGGCGGAGATTATGGCTTGGACCCAGCGGTGGTACAGCGTATCGCGGCGGAAATTACCGAAATTCACAAAATGGGCGCGCAAATATGCATGGTGGTGGGTGGCGGCAATATTTTCCGCGGCATTTCCGGCGCCAGCGCGGGGATGGAACGCGCCTCGGCCGATTATATGGGCATGCTGGCGACGGTGATCAACGCCCTTGCTTTGCAAGACGCCTTGGAAAAAATGGGAACGACCACGCGCGTGCAATCGGCGATTGCCATGCCGTCCGTTTGCGAACCTTATATTCGCCTGCGCGCCGAACGTCATTTGGAAAAAGGCCGCGTGGTAATTTTCGCGGCCGGCACCGGCAATCCGTTTTTCACAACCGATACCGCCGCTGCGTTACGCGCATCGGAAATGAATTGCAATGTGTTGTTGAAAGCGACCAAGGTTGACGGCGTTTATTCCGCTGATCCGAAAAAAGATTCCAAGGCAACGCGATTCGACAAATTGACGTATCTGGAAGTGCTCAGCAAAGATTTAAAAGTGATGGATGCGGCGGCGATTTCTTTGTCCCGCGAAAACAAAATTCCTATTATTGTCTTTAACCTCGAAACGCATGGCGCCATGGGCGAAGTGTTGCAAGGCAAAGGCAAATTCACATTGATCGAAGAAAGATAAGCGAGGTTCACCATGAATGCAGTCGTCGATGATATGAAAAAACGCATGGATAGTGCGATCGAAACTTACCGCAAGGAATTGGGCGGTTTGCGCACTGGCCGCGCCAGTCCGCAATTGCTGGATCCGGTGGTGGTCGATGCTTATGGCAGCCGCATGCCAATATCGCAGGTGGGCAACGTGAATACGCCGGAACCGCGCTTGATCACCGTACAAGTTTGGGATCAAGGTCTGGTGGGCGCGGTTGAAAAAGCGATCACCGAAGCGAATTTAGGTTTGAATCCATCCAGCGAAGGCAACACGATCCGTTTGCGCTTGCCGGATTTAACCCAAGAACGCCGTCAGGAATTGACCAAGCTTGGCGGTAAATACGCGGAATCCGCGCGTATTGCCGTGCGTAACGTCCGCCGCGATGGCATGGAATCGGCGAAGAAACAAGAAAAAGACAAAAAGATCAGCCAAGATGATTTGGCGCGTTTGGAAAAAGAAATTCAGAAACTGACCGATGATCACGTCAAAAAAATTGACGAGATGCTGGCCAGCAAAGAAAAAGAAATTATGCAAGTGTGAAATTAGGGGGTTGGGGTTTGGGTATAGGGCTATGCAACTCCTCAAACCCGGTACCCAATACCCAGAACCCATTAAAAATGACTCAACCACTAAAACATATCGCCATTATTATGGACGGCAATGGCCGCTGGGCCAAGGCGCGCGGTTTGCCGAGAACCGCAGGCCATGTGCGCGGGGCAGAGGCGGTTCGCCACACAGTCGAGGCCGCGATCAAGCATAATATTCCATATTTGACCATGTTTGGTTTTTCGTCCGAAAACTGGTCGCGCCCGGCCGAAGAAGTCGGTGAATTGATGGGTTTATTGAAACGCTATTTACAGGCCGAAACCGCGCACCTGCATCAACAGGGCGTGCGTTTACGTTTCATCGGCGATCGCCGTAAATTTTCGCAAGATATTATTCAAATGATGGAACAGGCTGAAGGTCTGACGGCAGCGAACAATAAATTGAATTTAACCATCGCTTTGAATTATGGCGGACGCCAGGAAATTCTGCGTGCTATTTCGCGGATTTTATTTCAGTCGTTTCAGGCCATGGCGCTGGATAAAATGACCGATCATCCCCGCGGAGGCACGGCCAATCCGGTGGTGCCTTGGGATTTGGATGATGAATCATTCGCGCAATATCTCGATACTGCAGAATTGCCGGATCCAGATTTGATTATTCGCACCTCCGGCGAAAAACGTCTTAGTAATTTCTTGTTGTGGCAATCGGCCTATGCCGAATTTGAATTTTTAGACGTATTGTGGCCGGATTTCGCCGAAGAGCATTTGGTTGCCGCGATTGAAAATTTCCATGGACGCGACCGTAGATTCGGGCAGGTGCGGCATGGGTAAATTGTTCGATAAAAACTTTTTTACCCGCCTTTTATCCGCGATTATCTTATTTCCCATCGTTCTTTATATTTTATATTTAGGCGGTTTGGCGCTGTATGTTTTGTTGGCTTTTGCCGCTTTCATTATGGCCTATGAATGGTATTCGATTATCTCGCCGCGCACGGCGGCATTGGGCCGGTTATGGTGGTGCGCGCTGGGCATTGTTTGGGTGATCGCGCCGATTGTGGCGTTATACATATTGCGCGAATTCGGTTTCGATGTGATTTTGTATCCGCTATTGCTGGTGGTGGTAACCGATACCATGGCTTATGTCGGTGGGCGAACCATTGGCGGACCAAAATTGGCGCCATCGATCAGCCCTGGAAAAACCTGGTCGGGATTTGTGGTCGGTATTATCAGCGCCGCGGTATTTTCCATCGCCATGCAGCATTTTGGGTATTTGGATTTTCTACCCAACGAACTGACCGCGCTGATCGGATTTTTTGGCGGCGCGCTGGCGTTACTGTCGCAAGTAAGCGATTTATTGGAATCGAAATTCAAACGAATTTTCGGCGTAAAAGATTCTGGAAAAATTATTCCAGGCCATGGCGGATTGTTGGATCGCACCGACAGTTTGGTTTTAACTTTACCGGCCTATTTAGGGGCTTTGGTGGTATCGCTGCATGATATTCCCATCCTCTTTTAAAACAATCACGATCCTTGGATCGACTGGATCTGTGGGGCAGCAAACCGTCGACGTACTGCTGGCCAATCCAGGACGCTTTCAGATCGAAGCGTTGGTTGCTGGCAATAATATCGAATTGTTGATCGCACAGGCCAAACAGTTACATCCCAAATTGGTTGTCAGCGCTTATGCGGCGAATAAAGCCAAATTAGAACAAGAACTAAAGCCGTTAGGAATTCTCGTGGAAGCAGGGCCGGATGCCGTATTGGCGGCCGCTTCGCGCGCTGTTGATGTTTGTGTTGCGGGTATTGTTGGATTTGCGGGGCTTGCGCCGACTTTTGCCGCGCTAAAGGCTGCAAAACGTCTTGCATTCGTCAGCAAGGAATGTCTGGTGTGCGCTGGCGATTTGTTTTTGAACGAAGCAGCCAAGAATAATTGCGAGATAATTCCAACTGATTCCGAACACAGCGCCATTTTCCAATTGATCGAGGACAATAATCGCGCTGCTATCGATAAGATTACGTTGACCGCTTCGGGCGGACCATTTTTAGGGTTCACATCCGAACAATTGCGCGCGATCAAACCGGCACAAGCCATTGCCCATCCCGTTTGGCGCATGGGCAAGAAAATATCGGTCGATTCCGCTACTTTGTTTAACAAAGGTCTCGAAGTTATAGAGGCGCATTATTTATTCGCCCTGCCATCTGAGAAAATTGATGTAGTCATACATCCCGAAGGCGTCATACACTCGTTGGTTTCCTATCAAGATGGTTCAACCTTGGCGCAGATGGGTCCGCCCGATATGCGCATTCCAATTTCTTATGCGCTGTTTTATCCCAACCGCATGGAATTTCCGCATGCCAAGTTGGATTTGGCTAAATTATCGCGGTTGAATTTCTTGCCGCCAGACCATGGACGTTTTCCGTCTTTGAACCTATGCCGTGCGGCTTTGGCACAGAAAGGCATGGCGCCGTTGACCTTAAATGCGGCCAATGAAGTCGCGGTCGATCGGTTTTTATCCCAAGATATTGATTTTATTAATATTTTCTCTTTGGTGGCAGATATGCTAGAATTGGCCACTGCCAAACCGCAATGGTCGCAAAACCCAACCGATCTACATCATATGATAGAGTTCGATGCTTGGGTTCGCGAACAATCGAAATCCTGGCAACCCAAATCGACGGCAAGCCTGGCCACAGCCTAAAACGCCTGAAACTAAGCATAAGGAAGATCAATGTTAGAATATTGGATGTCGCACCTGGATATTATTTGGAATTATATGATTCCATTTCTGATCGTGTTGACGGTTTTGGTGTTTGTCCATGAATGGGGCCATTATCAAGTCGCCCGCTGGTGCAAAGTAAAGGTGGAAACTTTTTCCATCGGTTTTGGCCCTGAATTGTTTGGCCGTACCGCGCGCGACGGCACACGTTGGAAATTCAGCCTGATCCCATTGGGTGGATATGTAAAAATGTTGGGCGATATGGATGCGGCGTCATCCCGCGCATCGATGGAAAAAATTCCGGAATCGGATAGGCCTTTTGCGTTTCCAAACCAATCCGTTGGCGAGCGTGCCGCGATTGTGTTTGCCGGGCCAGCGGTCAATTTCATTTTTGCCATTATTTTATTGGCTGGAATGTATATGGCATGGGGCCAGCCTTATACCGCGCCGATTATTGAATCGGTTGCTGAAAAAAGCGCCGCCTTGGACGCTGGCATCAAAGCTGGCGATAAAGTATTGGCAATTGATGGAACAACGATTGATCGGTTCGAAGACATTCAGCGCACCGTGCAAATTGGCGCTGGATTGCCAATGCATTTGTTGATTGAGCGCGATGGAAAAAATGTTGAAATCAACATCAAGCCGCAAATTCGGGAAATTACCGACCGGTTTGGCAATGTGCATCAATTGCCGCAACTGGGTGTGATGAGCACCAAATTGGAATATGAAAAACGCGATTTGTTTCCGGCCGTCAAATATGCGGTTATAGAAACTTATAATTTATCGGTTGCCACTTTACGCGCGCTTGGTCAGATCATCGCTGGAATCCGCAGTCCTAAGGAATTGGGTGGACCTTTACGCATCGCTCAATTGTCCGGCCAGGCGGCTCAGATAGATTTGCCGGCTATTGTCGGTCTAATCGCCCTGTTATCGATCAATCTGGGACTTATTAACCTTTTTCCCATTCCGTTGCTGGATGGGGGACATTTGGTGTTTTACGGTATCGAGGCCTTGCGCGGAAAGCCGCCATCGGAGCAAATTATGAACGCCAGCGCAATGATCGGTGTCTTTATTGTCGGTGGGTTGATGCTTATGGCTGTTTATAACGATTTGTCCTATTTCAAATTCTTTGATTTTGTGGCAAAAATCTTTAGCTAAAATCGACATCCTACCAGGGTATTACCATTGTCCAAATCCGCGAAGCTATTGTTTTTGCTGCTGGCTTTTCTAAGCCTGCCGCTTATTGCCGCCGCGCAAAGCAGCGGTAGTGCCGGTAGTTCTAATAACTCCGTCTTTGTCCAATTGTCTCAACTGCCTCAGCCATCTGCGGCGCCGGCTCCCGCTGCTGATCCGATCAGCGATATTCAGATTGAAGGGGCGGAGCGTATCGATCCTGTTACCATTAAATCCTATCTGGGTCTAAAACCAGGCGATAATTTCGCCGATCGTCCTTTGGATAGGGGTTTAAAGGCGCTTTATAATACAGGCTTGTTTGCGGATGTCCGCCTGCGCCGTACCGGTCAGATTTTGGTGATTTCAGTCAAAGAAAACCCAATTATCAACCGCATTACCTTCGAAGGCGCAAAAAAGATCGAAGCCGATACTTTACGCAATGAAATTCAATTAAAGCCACGCAATGTGTTAACCCGCGCCAAGGTTCAATCCGATGTAACTCGGATTCAGGAAATTTACCGCCGCTCTGGCCGCTATGCCGCAAAGGTGGAACCGAAAATTATATCGCTGAATCAAAATCGCGTCGATTTGGTGTTCGAAATTGATGAAGCCAAGAAAAACGGCATTGCGCGCATTACCTTTGTTGGAAATAGAAATTTTTCCGATGGCACTTTGCGTAACGAGGTAGCTACGCGCGAAACCGCATGGTACCGTTTCTTTGGCTCGGATGACAGCTATGATCCAGACCGTCTGAATGCGGATAAAGAATTGCTGCGCCGCTTTTACTTGCGCCAAGGCTATGCCGATTTCCGCGTTGTATCGGCGGTTGCGGAACTGGCGCCTAACCAAGAAGATTTTTATATCACTTTTACGATCGATGAAGGCGAGCGTTATAAGTTCAACGATGTCAGCTTCGATCCAAAATTAAAAGGTTTGGACCCAAAACCGCTTTATGACTATGTCGATTTCGACAAAGGGGATTGGTATGATTCCCGTTCTTTGGAAAGAACCACGGATGAGTTGACAACCGAAGTCAGCGCGCTTGGATACGCATTTGTCAATGTCGATCCGGTTATTCAGCAAAATACCAAAGATCGTACCATCGACGTCCGTTTTGTGATCAGCGAAGGTCCGCGCGTATTTGTGGAATCGATTAATATCATCGGTAACGTGCGTACCGAAGACCGCGTCATTCGCCGTGAATTTAAAGTGGCGGAAGGCGATCCATTCAACGCCGCAAAGATCCGCCGCACCAAGCAGCGCTTGCAGAATCTAGGTTATTTTGAAAAGACTGAAATTACCACCGAACAAGGTTCGACACCGGATAAAACCAAAGTGAATGTTAAGGTTTCCGAACAGTCGACTGGCGAGATTTCGTTTGGCGCGGGTTACTCTACTTCCGAACAATTGCTCGGCGATATCCGTTTGCGCGAACGCAACCTGCTTGGCAAAGGGCAAGATTTAAAAGTAGCCGCCACATTGTCCACCCGCCGCACCGAATTCGATATTGGATTTACCGAACCTTATTTTATGGATCGTAACTTATCCGCTGGCGTGGATTTGTTCCACATCACCCGTGAAAATCAACGCCAAAGTTCTTATGATGAAACCCGTTCTGGCGGTGCATTGCGCTTTAAATACAATATTAACGAAGCCCTGTCCCAAGAATGGAAATACGGTGCAAAACGCGTCGAAGTTCGCAATATCGACAGCGATGCTTCCGTATACATCCAGCAGCAAAAAGGCGTGAATACCACATCAGCCATTACCCAGACTCTGTACTATGACAAACTGGATAACCGCCAAGATCCATCCAACGGCTATTTCCTGCGTTTTGGGGCTGATTTAGCGGGTTTCGGCGGTGATTCCCGGTATGTACGCCCTGACTTCGGTGCCGGATATTACACTCCAATTGCCGAAAACTGGATACTTGGAATCAGTGCTGAAGCAGGCTATATTGCCAAGATTGGCCGGGATATCCGAATTACCGACCGGTTTTTCGTCGGTGGCGGCAATTTACGCGGGTTTCAGTCATCCGGTATTGGCCCCCGCGACTTGGCGACAAGAGATGCTTTGGGCGGCAATAAATACGCCACCGGTACCGTGGAATTAAAATTCCCCCTTGGTTTGCCGGAAGAATTAGGTGTGTTGGGGGCTGTATTTTCGGATTTTGGTACATTGACCGGGGTCGATCAATCAGGCCCTGGCATTGCTGATTCTGGTTCGTTGCGCGCGTCGGTTGGTTTTGGTGTTTCCTGGCGTTCGCCGTTCGGCCCTATCCGGGTCGATATTGCGGCTCCGGTTGCGGATGAACCAGAGGATAAAAAAGAAACATTTAGATTTACATTTGGCACGAGGTTTTAAAAATGAAAAAGATTATTGTTCTATTGATGGCTGTGTTTTTGTTGTCGCCAGTATTGGCGCAAGCCGCCGATACGCCTGCTGAAAAGCCGCTAAAAATCGCGGTGGTTGATTTGCAGGCCGTATTGAAAGATTCCAAAGCAGGCAAGAATATCCAAGATCAATTGGATAAATTACGCAAAAGCTTTCAGGATGAATTCGCCAAGCAAGAAGAAAAATTGCGCGGCCAGGATCAGGAATTGAACAAACAGCGCGCTTCGATTTCTGCCGACGATTTTGCCAAAAAACGCCGTGAATTCGAAAAAAGCGTCGCTGACGCACAGCGTTCGGCTCAAGACAAGCGCAAGCAATTGGAAATGGCCATGGGCAAGGCAACCCAGGAACTGCAAGGCAAGATTTTCCAGATTGTCGGCAAAATCGCCGAAGATAAAGGCGTAACCTTGGTATTGACCCGCAGTCAGGTATTTTTGGCGCAACGCACCGCCGATATCACCAAAGACGTGATCGCGAATTTGGATGCGCAAGTAACCGCAATTCCGGTAACTTTGGGCGCTTCGCCAAAAGCGGCCGAAAAACCAAAGACCAATTAAGATTCATGGCTGACTCGCGCTTTCACCGTAATGTTGGCCCATTTACTCTTGCCGATCTTGCAAGGTTAGGGCAGGCGCAGCTTTTGCCCGAAGCGCATATGGATCGCCAATTTTTGGATGTGGCGACCTTGCAGGATGCCGGTCCGGAACAGGTCAGTTTTTTCGATAATCGCAAATATCAAAACTTGTTTTTGGAATCGAAGGCTGGCGCGTGCGTGGTTTCGCCGGATTTTGTCGGACGTGGACCGAAGGGTATGGAATTGTTGATTTCCAATAATCCTTACAAAACCTATGCCCGTATCGCACAGGCTTTTTATCCGAAACAACTCGTCACAGAATCTTACCGCCACTCATCGGCGATTGTCGATCCATCCGCGAAAATCGCTTCGCCTTGTTCGCTTGGCGCGGGTGTGGTGATTGGCGCTGGGGTTGAAATTGGCGCCGGCACGTTGATTGAAGAAAATGTAGTGGTCAAAAACAATGTCGTGATTGGTGCCGATTGCCATATTATGTCCAATGTAACGATTAGCCATTGTTTGGTCGGCAACCGGGTGGTGATTTATCCCGGCGTTTGCTTGGGCCAGCCAGGGTTCGGTTTTGCGCCGGATGCGGCTGTCCCGGTAAAGGTGCCACAGTTGGGCCGCGTGATTGTCGAAGACGATGTGGAAATCGGCGCGAACAGTACGATTGATCGCGGCGCGCTGGGCGATACGGTCATCGGCCCTGGCACCATGATCGATAATTTGGTGCAGATCGGCCATAATGTACGTACCGGGCGCGGCTGTGTGATTGTCAGTCAGGTGGGAATTTCCGGCAGTACAATTTTATCCGATTATGTACAACTGGGCGGCCAAGCAGGCATTGCTGGCCATGTGAAAATTGGTAAAGGTGCAAAGGTTGCCGCCAAGGCCGGTGTTATGCGCGATATCGCGCCGGGCGAGGCAGTAGGTGGGTATCCGGCTGTGCCTATTAAACAATGGCATCGCCAGACCGCCAGCCTGACCCAGTTAACCAAGCACAAGAAAACCGCGGATTCCTGAGGTTTTGGCCCTGGTTGCGGAGACTCCGGGCAAAAGGTATAAAGAGGTTGATATGTCCAGTGAATCGAATGTGTTGAAAATGAAAGAATCTGCTCCAGAAGTGATCGAGTATGCGCAAATCACGCGCATGATTCCGCACCGCTATCCGTTCCTGATGATCGACCGCGTGATCAATGTGGTGCCCGATGTCGGCTGTACTGGAATTAAGAACGTATCGATTAACGAACCTTATTTCCAAGGGCATTTCCCAAACCATCCGGTAATGCCTGGCGTTTTGATTATCGAAGCCATGGCGCAGGCTGCCGGAATTCTGGTGGTGCGCACCTTGGGTCCGGAATCCGAAGGCAAGCTGGTTTATTTTATGACTATTGACGAAGCACGCTTCCGCAAACCGGTGGTGCCTGGCGATCAGTTAATGTTGCATGTGAAAAAAGAACGCAGCCGCGGCAATATTTGGAAATTCAGTGCCGAAGCCAACGTAGGCGATCAATTGGTGGCCGAAGCGACTTATTCGGCGATGATTCTGGATCGCAAGGAATAATCCAATGGCGCATCCGCAAATTAAATCCAATATTACGGTCGGCAGCAACATTCATCCAAGCGCGGTGGTGGAACAAGGCGCTAAAATTGCCGCTTCCGCGCAAATCGGCCCATTTTGCGTGGTCGGTGAAGAAGTCGTTATCGAAGATAATGTGCGTTTAACATCGCATGTGGTGGTTGCTGGACGGACAAAAATTGGCGCTGGCACAACCATCTATCCGTTTGCATCCATTGGTCATCCGCCGCAGGATTTGAAATATAAAGGCGAAAAATCGCAATTGATTATCGGCAAAAACAATGTGATTCGCGAACATGTAACCATGAATCCGGGCACCGAAGGCGGCGGGATGATGACCAGTGTCGGCGATAATTGTTTGTTTATGGTGGGATCGCACGTCGCGCATGATTGCAAAGTGGGTAACAATGTCATTCTGGCCAACAACGCCACGTTGGCTGGCCATGTGCAGGTCGGCGACTTTGCCATTTTGGGCGGATTATCCGCTGTGCATCAATTTGTACGCATCGGCGCGCATGCGATGATTGGTGGCATGTCGGGCGTTGAAAACGATGTTATCCCCTATGGCTTGGTTGCCGGTGAACGCGCGCATCTGGCCGGTTTGAATCTGGTTGGATTGAAACGTCGCGGTTTCGAACGCGAGGATATTCATTCTTTACGCAATGCGTATCGTTTGTTGTTCGCCGAAGAAGGCACCTTGGCCGAACGGATCGAAGACGTGGCCGAGTTGTTCAAAGACCATAAAGCCATTAGCGACATTATCGAATTTATCCGCAAAGATTCCAACCGCGCCATTTGTCAGCCAAAATCCGGCGGCGAGTAGAAAGTATATTTATGCCATCCGTTACATCGAAACTCGGAATCTTGGCCGGACGCGGATCTCTGCCAAAGGCGGTAATGCAGGCCTGCAACGATACGTTGCGCCCTTATTTTGTTTTGGCGTTCGAGGGCCAAACCGACCCCGAATTAATCGTTGGCGTGCCGCATAAATGGGCGCGTTTAGGCGCGGCCAACGACATTATCACCACTTTAAAACGCGAAGGCGTCAGTGAACTGATCCTGGTTGGTTCCATGAAACGTCCGCCATTATCCAGCCTTGCGCCGGATTGGCGCGGCACTAAAATTCTCGCTAAAATCGGCTGGCGTCTCGGCGATGACGGTTTGTTCAAAGCGGTGATCAAGGAATTGGAATCCGAAGGATTCAAAGTTATCGGTATCGAAGATATTTTGCCGCAAATGATTACCGGTAAAGGTGTGTTGGGCAAAACCGGACCAACCGATGCCGCTAAGGAAGATATTAAAAAAGGCATTGAGGTTTTACGCAGCCTTTCGAAAATGGATGTCGGCCAGGCAGTCGTCGTTCAAGGCGGCATGGTGCTTGGGATTGAGGCGGCGGAAGGCACCGATGACTTGATCAAACGCTGCCAGGGATTGCAGCGTCCTGGCGAGGGTGCGGTGCTGGTAAAGATGCGCAAACTTGGCCAGGAAAGCCGTGCGGATTTGCCGGCAGTTGGACCAATCACGGTCGATAATGCCGCAGCCGCCGGATTTTCCGGTATTGCGGTCGAGGCGAATGGAACTTTGATTCTAGAACACGATCTTAGCAAAACCAAAGCCGACAAAGCGGGAATTTTCTTGTACGGCTTTCAGCCGGACGATTTGGCATGAAGCCATTAAAAATATTCATCATAGCAGGCGAAATGTCCGGCGACGTATTGGGCGCGGGATTAATGCAATCTTTGCGTGAGCGGCATGGAGAGGTAGAATTTCGCGGCATTGGCGGCGATCTGATGGCTTTGCAGGGCTTGCAAAGTATTTTTCCAATGCACGAAATTTCGTTGATGGGATTTACGGAAATCATCCCGCATATTCCGCACTTGCTGCGTCGTATCAGTGAAACCGTCAAAACCATTCGCGACTGGCAACCCGATGCGGTTGTGACTATCGATTCGCCCGGATTCAATAAGCGGGTTGCCAAAAAATTGGGCAAAGGCAAAATCCCGCTGATTCATTATGTAGCACCCAGCGTTTGGGCCTGGCGTCCGGGCCGTGCTAAAACCATGGCGAAATTGTTCGATCATTTATTGTGTCTATTCCCGTGCGAGCCGCCTTATTTTCAAGCAGAAGGTTTACCCGCAACCTTTATCGGCCATCCGGTAACGGATTCCGATTTGGGCGATGGCAATGGCAGCGAATTCAGGCAGAAAATAGATTTATTGCCGGATGATTTTATGTTGATGATTCTGCCCGGCAGCCGGATCGGCGAAGTGCGCCGTTTGCTTCCCACATTTTTACAGGCGGCGAAAATCCTCGAGGATAAATATGGGCCGCTACCCATTATGATTCCGGTATTTTCCAATATCGATGCGGAAAAAGACAAAGATTATTTGAACGATGTTAAAACCAAAACCGAATCCGGAAAAACCGGAGATGTAGAACCATTTTCGCCAATGTCGCGATTATTGTGGGAATATCAGGATAAAGTCACCCGGTTCTTTTTGTATGAAACCACGCCGGCTAATAAGAAAGACGTATTTGCTTCGGCCAGTGTGGCGCTGGCCGCTTCCGGCACGGTCACCTTGGAATTGGCGCAAGCGCGGATTCCAACAGTCGTAGCGTACAAAGTAAGTCCGCTATCGGCCTTGATCGCACGCATGCTGGTAAAATTGAAATATTTTACCCTGACCAATATTTTATTGAATCGTCCGGCAATTCCAGAATTTTTCCAAGAACGGGCGACGCCGGAAAATCTGGCAACCGCAATTGAAGATTTGATGCAAAATGAAATTTCCCGGCAAAAACAACTTCAGGCCGGGCAGGATGCGCTGACTATGCTGGCCGCGCCAATCGGCGAAAGTTCATCCGGCGCGGCGGCGGCCATTATATTGGATATACTTAAAGATGCGGGAAAACAATCGCCAAAGGCGATCGCCGCGCATTCTTAAATTAGATTATTAGCTTAACGCCTGTGTGGCGGTGATAATGATAGTCGCAATGGTGATAAAACCCATGGTGAACGCGGCTTGATACCGGATCAGACTGGTTTTGACTGCCTGCAACAAAGTGGCTTGGTTATCATTTGCTGGACGGTGGCAAAGGCGGCGGATAGCCTTGGTGGCGGCTTCCCGTTCAACACGGGGCAAATAATTGCTTTTCCAAGACTTTTTGGCCCGACGGAGGGGTGTAACGTTGTTGCTCATCTCATAAACCCTTTGCTTACCTAGCTATTTTTAGTTTACCGTGAAATTGGTCAATAAATCGTTAAAGATATGGGGTTTTGGGTTCTGGGGTTTGGGTCAAAATTTTCAAAACCCTGTACCCAAAACCCTAAACCCATTACCTTTTATCCATCGGCACATAAGCCCGCTTGGTTGCGCCAGTGTACAACTGGCGTGGGCGGGAAATGCGGAATTCCGGATCTTCGATCATTTCTTTCCATTGCGCGATCCAGCCGGATGTACGGGCCAGGGCGAACAGAACGGTAAACAAGCTTACCGGGAAATTCATCGCTTTTAATATAATACCAGAATAGAAATCGACGTTGGGGTACAATTTCTTGGCAATGAAATAATCGTCCTGAAGGGCGATACGTTCCAATTCCATGGCCAGATCCAGCAATGGATCATTGATGCCCAATTCACCCAAAACCTCGTGGCAGGTTTTGCGCATTACGGTCGCGCGCGGGTCGTGATTTTTGTAAACCCTATGGCCAAAGCCCATCAGACGGATGCCGTCTTCTTTGTTTTTGACGCGTTTGACGTAATCGGCGACTTTATCTTTACTGCCGATTTGAGCCAGCATATCCAGCACCGCTTCGTTGGCGCCGCCATGGGCAGGACCCCATAAAGATGCGATACCGGCAGCGATACAGGCAAAAGGATTGGCGCCTGACGAACCGGCGTTCCGCACGGTCGATGTGGATGCGTTTTGTTCATGATCGGCGTGCAAGATCAAAATGCG
Organism: Alphaproteobacteria bacterium; assembly: GCA_004295055.1. Lineage (NCBI taxonomy): Bacteria > Pseudomonadati > Pseudomonadota > Alphaproteobacteria > Alphaproteobacteria bacterium. Next base: position 146,540 of record SHNJ01000031.1, read on the forward strand.
ATCCATGGCTTTGGCAAGAATCGGGTTGACCTTGTATTCTTCCGCCGGGACGGCAAAGCACATACGCAAGAAATTGCTGGAATAATCCAGATCGTTGCGCGGATATACGAATGGCTGGCCGATGGCATATTTATATGTCATAGCGGCCAAGGTTGGCATTTTCGCGATCAGGCGATGCGAAGCGATTTCGCGTTGCTGTGCATCGCGAATATCCAGCGAATCGTGATAGAACGCCGACAGTGCGCCGACAACGCCGCACATAACGGCCATCGGGTGCGCATCGCGGCGGAAACCGCGATAAAATAATTGCAATTGTTCGTGCACCATGGTGTGGTGGGTGATCGAAAAATTGAAATCGTCATGTTCTTTTTTGTTTGGCAATTCGCCATGCAGCAATAAATAGGCTACTTCCAAGAAGGTGCTTTTTTCAGCGAGTTCATCGATTGGATAACCGCGATGCAGCAATACGCCTTTATCGCCATCGATAAAGGTGATTTTCGATTCGCATGACGCGGTAGAAGAATAGCTTGGGTCGTAAGTGAAATATCCGGACTCCGCATAAAATTTGCGAACATCGACCACGCTTGGGCCAACGGTGCCATGCATCATCGGCAGATTGAAATCTTTGCCGGTAACAGGGTCGTGCAAAGTGGCGGTTTGTTTATTCGCAGGGTCAGCTTTTTTCTCGGCGATAGCAGAGGCTGGCGGGTTCATGGCAAATATCCTTTACATCAGAAAAATTTGGAACTTTTTGGAACAACAACAGGAAGGATTGGTGGAACAATCTTACGCCAATTCTTTTGCGCTGCACAAATAATAATAGTCAAGTAAGGTTGGAAAATAGTTAATAAAGTTCCAGAAACACAATTTTCCATATGCTTTATTCAGTACGTGATTGTCCGATCACAATTTATTGAAACTGCTAAATTTTTTATTAATGATTCGATTAAGTAATAATCTAGGATGCTTTTGATTTTCCAATCCGGCCGGTCATGGGGCTGGATGGTTCGCCATAAAGACGCTTGGGTATGCGTCCGGCTTGATGGGCTAATCGTCCCGATTCAATCGCCAATTTCATCGCTTTTGCCATTTGCACGGGATCTTTGGCGCGGGCAACGGCGGAATTCAGTAAGATCCCGTCACATCCCAATTCCATGGCTAATGCGGCGTCAGACGCTGTGCCGATTCCTGCATCGACAATCAATGGCACGGAAATACGCGCGCGGATAATTTCCAGATTATATGGATTGCGAATCCCGGCGCCCGACCCAATTGGCGCGGCCAGCGGCATCACCGCGGCACAACCCATATCCTCTAATTTTTGGCAAGTAATCGGATCATCGTTGCAATAAGGCAGAACCACAAAACCGTCTTTTACCAATTCCGATGCGGCGGACAATAAATGTTCGACATCCGGCAATAACGTATCGTCATCGCCAATCACCTCAAGTTTGATCCAATTGGTTTGCAATGCTTCGCGCGCCAATTGCGCTGTCAAAACCGCATCGCGCGCGGTATAGCATCCGGCGGTGTTGGGCAATAAATGATATTTAGGTTTCAATAACTGATATAAATTCTCGCGGCTGTTTTCGACGCTAACGCGGCGGATTGCAACCGTTGTAATTTCGCATCCGCTGGCATCAAGCGCATCCAGCAAAGTCTGTTGATTTGGATAAAGAGCAGTGCCCATCAACAAACGCGATGAAAAAGATTTTCCAGCGATGGTAAGTTTATCGCTCACTTAGCCTCCGCTAACTGCGGTGATAATTTCAATCGTATCGCTGGGCTTTGGAATGAAGCTGGCCCATTGGCTGCGCGGGATGACATTGTTGTTCACTGCCACCGCAACGCCGCCAGTCGTCGGTGTAATATTTTTGGCCTGCATATAAAACAACAGCGATTCTTGGAAATACTCGCGCTTCTCGCCGTTGATGATGATTTGAAGATTGTTCATGGTCTTATTTTACGCTGCAAAACGGGCGATAGTAAAGTCTTGAATCTCGGCCGGCATTTGCCCGTTGTGAATTAGGGAAAATATCGATTGAGCCGTCAACGGGGCTAATAAAATACCGTTGCGGTGATGGCCGGTGGCTAAAATCAAACCGTCGATTTCGGTTGGGCCCAGAATCGGCGCATCGTCGCGGCTGGTGGGTCTAAACCCAGTCCAGGATTCCAGAATCGGCAAATCATAGATGCCTGGCAAAATACGATAGGCTTCGTTCAGCAAATCCATCTGCGCGCCGGCGGTTAGATCATTATTGAATCCCATTTCTTCGACACTCGCGCCAATTAACAAACGCCCAGGTTGCGGAATTAAATACACATCCGGGCTCCATATCAATTTGCGGATCAATTGCGTATGCGGCGTTGTGGTCAGCGCGATCATTTGGCCTTTTACCGGGCGCACCGGCGGAATGGTGTGTTCCGGCAGGCCCTGGATTTCCGCTGCCCAGGCACCGGCGGCATTGATAATGATATCCGATTTAATTTTCTCGCTCTTGCAAACAAGGCCAGTGATGCGGTTATTTTCGATTTCCACCGATTCTATAGACGCTTGTTCGTGCAATTTGCCGCCGGATTTTTGGAATGCGGTAATCAAGGCCTTAACGCAGGCGCGATTGTCGACATGGGCATCGTTCGGGTGGTGAATAGCTGCGACGATATTGCGTCCCAAATGCGGTTCCAATTTGCGGGCGTCATATCCCGATAAATATTCTGGATCTAATCCATAATCCTGATGCAGTTTGTGTAAAAATTTCAGGCGTTCGATATCATCCGCATCGCGTGCGACCATCATCGATCCATTTTTTTGAAAATGAATTTTTGCACTCGATGCAGATTCCAATTGCGCTGCAAATTCCGGCCACAAATTTAGGGATTCGGCGGAGAGGGAATAAAGATTTTTTTCTGTCGGTTCGGTTTCAATTTCCGGCGGCAACATCCCACCCGCCGCCCAAGACGCCGCGCGCCCTGCCACATCGCGTTCGAAAATATGGGTTTCATATCCGGCACGGGCGAGATACCAGCCAATTCCAAGCCCCACAATTCCGCCACCGATGATAGAAATTTTTGTGCTCATAAAAAGAAGATAGGATATTTTCTATAAAAATCAATGATTTAAAAATTTTCTGTTGTATGTCGCTTTTTCCATTGACATAAATATATAAACATATATTTATATAGTTATGTTTACTACGGCTTCAACCCCAACCAAGGAGAGAGACTATGCATATTGATTCAACCGACGCTTTCTTAGATATATATCTGCCTGGCCCTCGTGACGTTGGCTATTCCAGGCGCCCATGTACATCTGCATCCCAACCAAGACAAAAGCTTGATTTACCTCCAGCGGTAAAACAAGGCTTATTATGTGGACGCAGACGCTGTCGATAATTTTACAAGCCCAAATACAGCCGGTTGATCAATCAACCGGCTATTTTTTTATTTTAAATCAACGATAAAAATAGGCTTGCTTTTTTCCCGCAAGGCTCCTATAGATAACTACATAAAGATATGTTTATGTATTTATAAGACCAAGCAAAACGGCGAGTTGAATAGGAAAATATAACTAACTTTAAGGAGAAGAGAGATGACTTCCGCACCAACGGGTTTGGTAGAACCAAGCACAGCTACAGTTGCTGTAACTTTCGCCCCATTAGTTTATGGGCATGTGCCAACATTTTTGGAAGCGCTAGAAAAGGCATTATACGATGATGCCAGGGATTTATATGAAAACCGTACGCCGCCTACACGCACCAGGAATTTGTTAGATCCAGCTAAATTGTCTGTAGATTTTTTAAAACAAGCTTTGGATATTATTACACCGACAAAGGGTGCGGATCCGCAAAATCCAACATTATTTTATTTGTTGGACGATTTGCATACTAAACGCACTGCTAAACCGAAGTCAGCACCGATTGTACGTGTGCCTTGTGCGACGAGTACTAAGCAAATGGAATGGTTAGAATTGCGCTCCAATCCTATCCAAGAAACAAGAATTCCGGATAGGGATATTATCGATAATACTATCGGCGGTCTTTATACGGCAATGTACGTGGTTGGTGAAGTACCGCCATGTACGAATCCAGGCGCGGGACCAATCGCCAAAGCTGGCAAGCCAGGATACGAATTATCTACTGGTAATTTTCATGGCCTATTAACAGTTTTTGTTGCAAGGCAGCGTGGCGGTTCTTATTAATTGAATTATCTTGTTTTTTTGCAATAAAAAAGCTTTATTAACGGGATGAAACATTCTTCATCCCGCACCGGCGGACAGGTTTTAGTCGATACATTGGTTCAACATGGCGTCAGCCATGTGTTTTGCGTCGCAGGGGAAAGTTATATCGCCGCGCTGGATGCGTTGTATGATGTGCGCGACAAAATTACCGTCATTACTTGCCGGCATGAATCTGGTGCGGCCTTTATGGCCGAAGCGTACGGCAAACTAACCGGCAAACCAGGCATTTGTTTTGTCACGCGTGGGCCTGGGGCTTGTAACGCCAGCATCGGCATTCACACCGCGTTCCAAGATCAAACGCCGCTAATTTTACTGATCGGCCAGGTTGGTTGCGATGTGATTGGCCGCGAAGGATTCCAAGAAGTCGATTATCGCGTGATGTATGGCGCGCTGGCGAAATGGGCAACGCAAATTGAATCGTCCGATCGTATTCCAGAAATGATGAACCGGGCATTTGCATTGTCGCAAACTGGGCGTCCTGGGCCAGTTGTCATCGCATTGCCAGAAAATGTATTGTCGGATGAAACCGGCGCGGTGGCTACAAAACCAGCGCCAATTCCAGCGCCAGCGCCGGATCAATCATCTATCGCGGCAATGACGGATTTGTTGAATAAATCCACAAAACCATTTGTTATTTTGGGTGGTGGCGGATGGACCGCGCGCGCTGTATCGGATTTCCAAAAATTCGCCGAATCGAATCACTTGCCTGTCGCGGTCGCGTTTCGCCGTCAGGATTTGATAGATAACAACTCGCCATCCTATATCGGCGATATCAATTTTGGCGCGGATGCAGCGCTGGTAGCGCGAATGAAAGAGGCCGATGTAATTTTTGCGATTGGCGACCGTATTGGCGAAGTCACCAGCCGCGAATATAGCGCTTTTTCCATCCCGCAAATGGGTCAGAAATTGATTCATGTGCAGCCAAATCCCGATGCGTTGAATCATGTCTATCGCGCCGATGTGGCGATTGCCGCCACTATGCCGGAGTTTTGCGCCGCTGTGCGCGATTTGAAATTAAATGGAAAGGCTTGGCAAAACTGGGCGGCAGAATGCCGCAAGGGGTACGAAGCCGCTTTGCAGCCAACCAAATTCGATCCAGCGCCGCAAGTCGATTTAGCGCAGATTATGCAGCATTTGAATGCAAATCTTCCGAAGGATGCAATTATTGCGAATGATGCCGGAAATTATGCGGGTTGGTTACATCGTTATTATCAGTGGAAGCAATATCCGTCACAGCTTGGTCCTGGTAATGGCGCGATGGGATATGGCGTTCCGGCGGCGATTGCCGCGTCACTGGTTCATCCGAACAAAGTCGTTGTCGGTTTTGTTGGCGATGGCGGGTTTATGATGACGGGTCAGGAAATGGCCACCGCCATTCAACATGGATCTAAGCCGATTATTTGTGTTGTCAATAATGGCATGTATGGCACGATTCGAATGCACCAGGAAAAATATTATCCTGGCCGTACCATTGCGACGGATTTGCATAATCCCGATTTTGCGGCGCTGGCAAGATCCTATGGCGCGTTTGGCGCGGTTGTAAAAAAGACCGAAGATTTTGCCAAAGCGTTCGATGAGGCGAAACAAAGCGGCAAATTGGCCTTGATTGAAATTCAAACCGAAGCGGAAATTATCACCAATCGCACCACCATTTCCGCGATCCGCAAGGCCGCTGGAAAATGATAATCTGGGTATTGTGTGACCACCGTCCAGGTACCGCAAATCAAGCGCTGGCGGTTGCGGAATCCTTGGGATTGCCGTTTGAATTAAAAAATATCGATTATTCCTGTTTCGCGAAGCTGCCCAATTCTATCCTTTGCGCGCTAAATATATTTTCTAAAAATTGTTTGGCGTTAATGAATCCAGAAATTCTGAATGGACCATCGCCCCATTTGATTATTTCCGCCGGACGCCGCGCTGCGTATGTGGCGGCTTGGATAAAGCGGCGTTCGCCAAAAACAAAGATCGCGCAAATTATGGATCCTGGATTTTGTTATGATTATTTTGATTTGCTGGCCATTCCGGCGCATGATAATTTTCGCTCGCGGCATAAAAATATTGTTCGCACGATTGGCAATCCGCATCGTTTAACGCCAGAAAAACTGTCCGATGCCAAACAGCAATGGCAAAATATGTTTGCAGTTTTACCATCACCGCGCATTGGCGTTTTATTGGGAGGGGAAAGCAAAGGCAGGGGCTTGACGGAAGGCCGTGCCGTCGATCTGTTACAGCAGGCCAATAATCTTGCGGCAAAATATAAGGCCAGTTTGCTGATTTCCAGCAGCCGGCGTACACCACAATCCATTGCCGGTAAAATTTCCAGCCTTGTTTCGGTGCCGTATTATTTTTATGACTGGCAGTCAGGCGGCAATAACCCTTATGTGGGCATATTGGCTAGCGCCGAAGCGGTAATTGTCAGCGGCGATTCCACCGGCATGATTACCGAGGCTTGCGGCACCGGAAAACCTATATATATCTATAGCCCAAAGGGTATGGTTCCAGTAAAACATGAACGTCTGCATCGGCAATTAATCAATCAAAATCAAGCGTATATGCTTGACGATTCGATTAATTTCTTAGCCAGTAAATCGATGCCATCGGCGGCATCGGATATTGTTGCAGTGATCCGGAAAAGCCTTTTAAGCTAGGGATTTATCCCCCGTTTTGCCGATTGCAGCGCACTAAAAAACTATTGTTTTTTAGAGTCTTATCGGCTTAAATGCGCTTCTTCCCAAGGGGTATCTCATGACCGATTCAAACGTCACCGATCGCGTAAATTCCTTAGAACAAAAATTACAGGCGCTTAGCAAGCGGGTAGAAGATCTGGAACTGGATATGGATCAACCGCGCCACGCGCCCGCCAGCATTTTCAGCGATGCGGCGATTGACACCTGGAAACAAAAACTGATCGATTATATTCAGGAAAAACCGTTGCAGGCGATGGGTATCGCCATTCTTGGCACCGCCTTTCTGATTCTTCTGTTGAAATAAACCCGCGAGTAATGCCGTATGGCCACATCGTTCAAGATTGAAAATTACGATTCGATCTTTAACGATCCGTTGCGTCAAAAGATGCTTGGTTATTATCGCGCGGACGAAGAGACAGTAGTGCGTCAATTATTGCCGCATGCCAAATTCGATGCTGCATCTTTAGAAAAAATAAAATCCCGCACGGTCGATTTGATCGAAGTCGTCCGGCAAAAAGCTTCGGAACGGACCGGCCTTGGCGCGTTCTTGCAAACCTATCAATTGTCGACCGGCGAAGGTATTGCCTTGATGTGCCTGGCCGAGGCATTGCTGCGCATTCCCGACGCCAAAACACGCGATAAATTGATTCGCGATAAAATCGGCAGCGGCGATTGGGGATCATATACCGGGAAAAGCGAATCGTTTTTTGTCAACGCTTCCAGCTGGGGTTTGTTGCTGACAGGGCGCGTTGTCAATTTGCGTAAAACCACCGCGCCAATGATTTCCGCGCTGGGCCATGCGGTAGCGCGATTGGGCGAGCCCGTCATTCGCGCGGCGGTCGAACAAGTGATGCAGGTGATGGGCCAGCAATTCGTAATGGGTGAAACCATTGCCGAGGCGTTGCACCGCGCCGAAATCGGCGATAACCGCATGTATCGTTATTCGTATGACATGCTGGGCGAGGCCGCAAAAACCGCGAAAGATGCAGAACGTTATTTCGATGCCTATCGCCGCGGGATCGAGGCGGTGGGCGCGGCTGCCAAAGGTCGTGGGCCGATTGCTGGGCCTGGTATTTCGGTCAAATTATCGGCGTTGCATCCACGCTATGAATTTACCCAACGCACACGCGTGCTGCGGGAAATGACTGAAAAATTGGTCGAATTATGTTCCGCCGCCAAAAGACATAATATTAATTTATGCATCGATGCCGAAGAATCGGAGCGCCTGGATTTATCGTTCGATGTCATCGAGCGCGCTTTTTCCAGCCGCGAATTGCAAGGTTGGTACGGATTTGGCTTGGCATTGCAAGCCTATTCGAAACGCGCTTATTCCGCGATCGACTGGCTGGCGGAATTATCGCGCCGCAATGACCGGTTGATGATGTTGCGCCTGGTCAAAGGCGCTTATTGGGATGCCGAGGTAAAACGAAGCCAAGAACGCGGATTGCCGGCGTACGAAGTGTTCACGCGCAAAGCCACGACCGATATGTCCTATCTTGCTTGCGCGCGGAAAATTCTGGGCTGCGGCGATGGTGTTTTTTACCCGCAATTTGGCACGCACAATGCCTATACCGTATCGGCGATTTTGGAATTGGCTGGCAATCGTGATTTCGAATTTCAACGCCTGCATGGCATGGCGGATGAATTATATGGCGAAGTTTGCGGCCCGCATTACAAGAAAAACTGCCGTGTTTATGCGCCCGTCGGCAGCCATGAAGATTTGCTGGCGTATTTGGTGCGGCGCTTGCTGGAAAATGGCGCCAATACGTCGTTTGTTTATAAAATCGTCGATAAATCGGTCGCGGTGCAGGATTTGGCCCATGATCCGGTGAGTTATGTGGAATCGCTGGAAGTCAAAAAACACCCACGCATTCCGTTGCCAAAAGATTTATTGCAACCCGAGCGGGAGAATTCCATGGGACTCGATCTAAGCAATCCGCAAAATGTTGTGCAGTTTCAAACCGCGATGCAGAAATTCCGCGCGGAGAAATACTATGCGGGACCAATCGTATCCGGCCAGAAATTACTGACCGCGCCATCATCGCCGATTGTTAATCCGGCGAACAACGACGATATTGTCGGGTATTGTTCCAACGCGTCGTTGGATCATGTGCGTCAGGCATTGCAGGCGGCGAAACGCGCCTGTGCGTCTTGGGGCGCAACACCGGTAGAAAAACGCGCCGCTTGTCTGGAAGTCATGGCGCGCAAATTGGAACAGAATCGCGATAAATTGATGACGTTGTTAATTGCCGAAGGCGGCAAAACTTGGAACGATGCATTAGGTGAGGTGCGTGAAGCGGTCGATTTCTGTTATTATTACGCGGCCAATGCCAAACGCGAATTCACGCCGCGCCCATTGCTGGGTCCGACGGGTGAATCGAATCAATTATCGCTGCATGGGCGCGGGGTGTTTGTTTGCATCAGCCCGTGGAACTTTCCGCTCGCGATTTTCCTGGGTCAGATTACGGCGGCCTTGGTTGCCGGTAATTGCGTTATTGCAAAGCCTGCGGAACAGACGCCGTTGATTGCGGCATTGGCGGCCGAATTGCTGCATCAATCCGGCATACCCGCGGATGTGCTGCATTTGATTCCAGGGCCAGGTGAAACTATTGGCGCGGCTCTAACCGGCAGCGCGCTGATTGACGGCGTTGCCTTTACTGGCGGGACAGATACAGCGCGATTGATCAATAAGTCTTTGTCAGAACGAAATCACGGCGCGATTGTTCCATTTATTGCCGAAACTGGCGGACAAAACGCCATGATTGTCGATTCTTCGGCTTTGCCGGAACAAGTCGTCAATGATGTAATAACATCTTCTTTCCAGTCGGCCGGCCAGCGTTGCTCCGCTTTGCGGGTTTTATATCTGCAAGACGATACTTATGACAAAATTTTAAATATGCTGATTGGCGCATCCAAAGAATTGGTGATTGGCAACCCGGCCAATTTTAACACCGATATTGGTCCGCAAATCGATAAAGAAGCCTGCGATAGTTTGCGCGCGCACCGCGATCAGTTTCAACAACAAGGCCGCGTGTTATTTACCGCGGAACTGCCTGCCGACTGCAAAAATGGCAGTTTCTTTGCCCCAACGGTGGTGAAGTTGGATTCGATCAGCCAATTGGACCGCGAATATTTCGGTCCGTTCCTGCATTTGATTCGTTACAAATCCGAGGATCTGGGCAGGATCTGCGATGACATCAATAACACCGGATTTGGTCTGACTTTCGGCGTACACAGCCGTATTCAAGAAACCATCGATTTTATTACCAACCGCGTGCAGGCCGGCAATGTGTACGTGAACCGCAATATGATCGGCGCGGTTGTCGGCAGTCAGCCATTCGGTGGTATGGGTTTATCCGGTACTGGTCCAAAAGCCGGCGGTCCAAATTATTTGCACCGTTTTGCATTTGAAAAAACAGTGACTGTAGATCTAACGGCTTCTGGCGGTAACGCCACTTTGTTGAATTTAAGTGAGGAAAAAATCGCCAACGATTGACATTGGCGATTATAGGGTTATCTTTGACCAAACCTAATTACGGAGGATTTCATGAAAGGCGATAAAAAAGTATTGGCGTTGTTAAACCAGGCGTTGAAATCGGAAATCACCGCGATTCAACAATATCTAATGCACTCGCATTTATTGCGTAATTGGGGCGTGGCCAAGCTGGCTGATTTCGAAGCCGCGGAAATTGTCGACGAACGCGGCCATGTCGATAAGCTGATGGCGCGCATTTTATTTTTGGAAGGCACGCCCAATGTTGGCGAGTTTGACAAATTGCTGATCGGTAAAAATGTTAAAGAAATTTTAGAGAACGATTTGAAGTTGGAATTGCAAGCCGTGCATATGTACCGTAAATCGGCACAATATTGCGAAGATATCGGCGATTACGTATCGTCGGAATTATTCGAAGAATTGCTGCACGAAGAAGAAGGTCATGTCGACCATATTGAAACGATGCTAATGCAGATTAAACTGATCGGCCTTGAAAATTTCACCCGTATGCATATGAAAACCGCGGATCAGAAATAGAATACTGGAAATAAAAAAAGCCCGCGAAATGTGGGCTTTTTTGTTATTTTTATGTTCGATTAGGCTGCCGCCAAACCGCCGCCGGATGGCGGTTGTTTGAAGCGTTTCTCAGCGATCATGTCGGCTGCTTGGTTGGTTGGCATGCTCTGTTTTTGGGACATTTCGAACACTTCTTGCAGCGTATCGTAAATGCCAAGCACATGATCCAACGCTTTTTGGCGGTTATAATGCGGTTGATCGTTCAACTCATGATAAACGTTAATCAGACCACCGGCATTAATTACATAATCCGGCGCGTATAGAATATTTCTTTCCCGCAATATCGAACCATGACGATTTTCCGCCAATTGGTTATTGGCGCAACCGGCTACGATGGATGCTTTAAGGCGAGGAATGGTGCGATCGTTAATAATGGCGCCTAAGGCACAAGGTACAAACACATCCACATTTTGATCGTAAATTTTATCGGTTGGTACCGGAATGACGCCGTAATTGTCGACGGCTTTTTTCACATAAGATTCATTGATGTCGCAGATATAAACTTGCTGGCCGTTGCGGGCCAGGAGGCCGTCTTCAAACAGCAGTTTCAGAATTTCCATTCCTACGTGGCCAACGCCTTGCAGGGCGAATTTTACATCGCGCACATTTTCGTGGCCAAGCCGCGTACGCATCGCAGCCTTTAATCCTTTGTAGACACCATAAGCGGTGACTGGCGATGGGTCGCCCGACTTCTTGGCAAGACCAACGGCATATTTGGTTTTCTTGGCCATATGCGCGACATCGTCGGTGGTAACGCCGACATCTTCGGCGATAATATATTGACCGTTCAACGATTGGACGCATTCGCCCATTTTCTCGAACAACGCGGCGCTTTTATCTTTATTTGAATCTCCGATGATAACCGATTTGCCGCCGCCCAGCGGCAGGTCCGCCATCGCGGCTTTGTACGTCATGCCTTTGGACAAACGTAACGCATCGGTGATCGCTTCTTCTTCGCTAGCGTAAGACCACATGCGGCAACCGCCCAAAGCAGGACCACGTTTGGTATTGTGAATAGCAATAATGGTTTTCAAACCCGTTTTCGGGTCACAAAAAAATGAAATATGTTCGTGGTTGTCAAAGTCTTTGGCAGAAAATAATGACATTGGCTCGGCCTCTACTTGCTCGTAAACCCTCAACGCAGATGATTGAGACATTCTCTATCTCCTTAATTATACGCAATATTTAGCTAACGATTACTTAAATTGCAAAAACAAAGAATCATTTGCGCTGCACAATAAAAAAGGATAAAACCTTGGCAGCACTCGAATATCTGTTAATCTACAGCATTAAAAGCATTTGCTGCACTGCACGACAAGGTTGAGTATTAAATGATACAAAAAGCACAGAAACTGCGTAAAGCTGTCTTTCCGGTAGGTGGATTGGGAACAAGATTTCTCCCTGCGACAAAATCCATGCCAAAAGAAATGCTTACCGTGGTTGATAAACCTTTAATACATTACGCGGTTGAAGAAGCGCGGGCAGCGGGGATTGAGGAATTTATTTTTGTAACCGGCCGGGGAAAAGGCGCGATTGAAGATTATTTTGACGAACACGCGGAATTAAAATCATTATTAGAAAGCCGTGGCCAACATCAGACCTGGCAATCGATTCAGGCATCCTTGCCCGGTGTCGGGCAAATTGCCTATACGCGCCAACCGGAACCATTGGGTCTTGGCCACGCGGTTTGGTGCGCGCGCAAGTTGGTCGGCGACGAGCCATTTGCCGTAATTTTAGCCGATATTCTGATTCAATCGGAAAAACCAGGATTGCAATATCTCAGCGAGCATTATAACCGCAGTCAAACATCTTGCATGATTGGCGTGATGACGGTCGATGCTTCTTTGACCGGACGATATGGGATTGTCGGGGGACAGGTGAAAGGCAACATCACCACGGTCGAACAATTGGTTGAAAAGCCGGATCCAAAAAATGCGCCCTCACGTTTGGGGGCGATTGGCCGTTACATTTTGCCAGCGGGTATTTTCGATATTTTAGAATCGGCGCGCGCCGGTCAGGGCGGGGAGATTCAATTGACCGATGCCATTGCCGCGCATATTGGTAAAACAACCGTTGAGGCATTAACCATTCCCGGCCAGCATTTCGATTGCGGCAGCAAGATAGGATTTTTGGAAGCGAACTTGGCATTTGCGTTGCAACGCCCGGATATGAAAACAGATGTTCAGCGCTTATTGGCACAACATAGTAAGATGGCGGCATAAATGGGCATGAATATAGGCATTATCGGTACGGGATATGTTGGGCTTGTTACGGCGGTATGTTTTGCCAAGTTTGGCCACAACGTGATTTGCGTCGATAAAGACGAAACCAAGGTCCAAAAATTATTGGCTGGCGAGATTCCAATTTATGAACCTGGGCTTGATGTATTGTTGGACCAAGTCAAAAAAGCCGGTAAAATTTCTTTTACCACCGATACGGCGCAAGGCGTCAAAAACGCCGATATTGTAATGCTGGCGGTTGGAACGCCTACCGATGTCAAAAATAAACGCGTTGATCTGTCTTATGTTTATGCGGCGGCGGAACATATCGCCTTGCATTTAAAATCGGGCGCGGTGGTAGTGACTAAATCCACAGTGCCGGTGGGGACCAGCCGCGAGGTGCAGCGCATTATTAAAACTATGAATCCATCGTTGGAATTCAGCGTGGCGTCCAATCCAGAATTTTTGCGCGAAGGATCGGCAATTGCCGACTTTATGAAGCCTGAACGCATTGTAATCGGCGCAGATAACCGGAAAACTTTGGATAAGGTAACCGGATTATATCAAGTATTGGTCCAACAAAGCGTGCCGGTTGTTGCCGTTGGATTGGAAAGCAGCGAATTAATCAAATATACGGCTAACGCTTTGCTGGCGACAAAAGTTGCATTCATCAATGAAATCGCAGATCTGGCTGAAAAATGCGGCGCCAATATTACCGATGTGGTGCAAGGCGTGGGTTTGGATGCGCGCATCGGCAATAAATTTTTAAATCCGGGCCCGGGTTATGGCGGGTCGTGCTTTCCGAAAGATGCGCAAGGACTTGCGACCGCAGGATCGGATCATCATGTGCATATGCGCATTATCGAGGCGGTCATATCGTCAAATACGCAACGCAAGCGCGCCATGGCGCAAAAAGTTGCCGAGGCATGTGGCGGCGGATTGTTGGGCGGTAAAACCATTGCGGTTTTAGGCCTGGCGTTCAAGGCGGAAACGGATGATATGCGCGATGCCGCTTCGATCGATATTTTGAATGCTCTGCATCAAAAAGGCGCCCAATTGCGTTGTTATGATCCCAAAGCCATGATGGCGGCGAAAGAAATGCTGCCTTTCATTGATTTGGCAGAAGATGCTTATTCCGCCATTAAGGGCGCGGATGCGGCAGTGATATTGACCGAATGGCCGGAATTCCGTGATCTGGCGTTGGACAAAGTTTATTCGCTGCTTAAAAAACCGTTAGTGATCGATTTGCGCAACATATTCGATCCGGCGCAAATGAAACAACATGGATTCCACTATGTTTCCGTCGGCCGCGCGGATATCCTGCCGCAAATGCAGGAAAAATTAGCCAAACATGCCTAAGCCAATCAATCCGGTTATTTTCCGCGAATATGATGTGCGCGGCGTATATAACCAAACTTTATTTCCGGACGACGCGGTGCGGATTGGCGTTGCCTATGCACAGTTGCTGAAACAAAAAACGCCAAAGAATTCCTATACAATAAATGTCGGTTTTGATGGGCGGTTGTCAACGCCTGTTTTGCTGGATCCGTTAATCGCGGGACTGAAATCGGAAGGAATCAATGTGCGTTTGATTGGGCTTGGCCCGACACCGATGCTGTATTTTTCCGTCTTCGATGGAAATGAAGATGGCGGCATTATGATCACCGGATCGCACAATCCCAAAGATCATAATGGATTTAAGATGATGATCGGCAAGACATCGTTGTTCGGTTCCGAAATTCAGCAGCTGGGAAAAATAGCCGCGGGAATAAATCTTCCGGTCAATTCCGGCAGTGGGAAAGCAGAAACCACCGATGTATTGAATGGGTATGTAACGCGCCTTGCGGCAAATTATCCTGCCAGCGAGAAACAATTGAGAATAGCATGGGATGCAGGTAATGGCGCGGCTGGCCGCGTATTGCCGCAATTGGTAAAATTGCTTCCGGGAAAACATATCGTATTAAATGAAATTGTTGACGGTAATTTTCCAAACCATCATCCCGATCCGTCGGTGGAAGAAAATTTAAAACAACTGATCGATGTGGTAACGCGCGAGAAATTGGACGCAGGGTTTGCGTTTGATGGCGATGCCGATCGTATCGGCGTGGTTGATAATATGGGCCGCGTATTTTGGGGCGATCAGATTTTATTGTTTTTGGCCGAAAATATTATCGCGCGCAATCCCGGCCAGCCCGTGATTGGCGATGTCAAATGCAGCCAGATTTTGTTCGATGCCGTGGCGAAATTGGGAGGCAAGCCGGTGATGTGGAAAACCGGCCATTCGCTGATTAAATCGAAAATGGCGGAATTATCCGCGCCACTTGCGGGGGAAATGAGCGGCCATATTTTCATCAAAGATCAATATTACGGATATGATGACGGTATTTATGCCGCGATTCGGTTTATGCAGCATTTGCAAAATTTGCCGCAAGATTTGGCGGAATGGCGCGATGGCTTGCCGGAAATTTACAACACCCCTGAAATGCGTATTGAATGCGCCGAGGAACGCAAGTTCAAGGTGATCGACGAAGTGCGCCAGCGCCTGCAGTTGGCGGGAAGCCGTTTTTCGGATGTCGATGGTGTGCGCGTGATGACCGAAGAAGGCTGGTGGATTTTACGCGCTTCTAATACCCAGCCCGCGCTGGCCTTGCGCGCGGAAAGCAATTCGCCACAAGGCCTTGAGAAATTGAAATCACAAATAGAACAGCAATTAAAACAATCGGGTGTGCCCTTAAAGTTCGCCAGTCACTAGCTGTTCAGCCAACAGCCGTGACCAGCGCCGTATAAATTTCTTGCGCGGTGGCAAGTTCAATGCCGCCGGCAATAGCAATCACCTGGAGTAATTCCAGAGATGGTAGCCGGGGGATGACCACCATCTCTGCCTTGCCTAAGACCTCGACTAATTTAAGTGCCAACTGCAACGGAGAGCTTGCTTCGTTTGCCATCACTTTTACGTTTTTTAAATTTACTTCGTGTCCCATATCCTATCCTCCCAATTTTATTTTTATTTGTACTTGTATTGGTAAAGGAGCAAGTCGCGTGCCAACTTTAGAAAAAACATATAAGTATTTGTTTTGTAATAATTATTTGCAATCTATGGATGTAAATTGCATCAAATTTTATGTATTTTTCCATTTTGATTTTGCAAATTGCAAGTCGTAGAAAACGGGATATTTTGCAAATTGCAAATCAGAAATTGCAAGACAGGCCATACAACTCCCTATATAAGCAAAAGAATCTCTGGTTATATATGTCCGATGTCCTATTCCTTTTTTGCCCAAAATATTTTATTTCGTATCGATCCTGAACAAGCGCATGAATTAACCATCGCGGCATTGAAGTTATTTCCTATCGGTCAAATGCCCGAGCATGATCCGGCCTTGCATCAAAAAGTCTGGAATATTAATTTTCTGAATCCAATAGGTCTTGCCGCCGGTTTTGATAAGAATGCTGAAATCGGGCACAAGATGTTTCGATTCGGTTTTGGATTTGTGGAAATGGGAACGGTGACGCCGCGTCCGCAACCGGGTAATCCGCGGCCGCGTATTTTCCGTTTGATCGAGGATAGGGCCGTCATCAACCGTATGGGATTCAACGGCAAGGGGCTGGATTTCTTTGAAATGCATTTGCGTCATGTTCATGCGCGCAAACCGCAGCAAGCAGTCATAGGCGCCAATATTGGCATTAATAAAGAGTCGCCCGATCCAACCGGCGACATATATCAATGTTTGCGGCGCGTATATCCGATGGCGGACTATATTACGGTGAATATTTCATCTCCCAACACTCCCGGTCTTCGCGCTTGGCAGGAAGGCGATGCGTTGGTGCGTATGATCGATACCGCGCAACAAACACGGCGCGACATAGATCCAGCAGCTTCAAAGCCTATTCTATTCAAACTGGCGCCGGATTTAACCTATGACCAATTGGAACATATTGCCGAAGTTGCGGTTAATAAAAAACTGGATGGCATTATTATTTCCAACACCACTATCGACCGCCCAAGACAATTGGAAAGCGCCTGGCATACGGAACAAGGCGGGTTAAGCGGACGGCCATTGTTTCGTCCGTCGACCAAAGCGTTACGTCTATTCCACCGTTTCACCAAAGGTCAGGTTCCATTGATTGGGGTAGGCGGCGTATCGAATTCCCAAGACGCCTATCGCAAGATTAAGGCTGGCGCATCGTTGGTGCAGCTTTATACCGGTATGATTTATTCGGGACCGTATGTTGCGCGGGATATTAACCAAGGACTGGCAGAATTGTTACGCGCCGACGGCTTTACATCCATTGCCCAGGCAGTGGGGGTTGAGAGTGACGGTAAATTCGACGACAATGGCTAAATGATCATTGACCTGAATTATTTATTGTTATTTTTGTCCTATTTGTTCCTGATTACGGTCGCTGTTTTGCTATTGATCGCGCGCCGCAAACAAGAAGCTTTGTGGAGCAGGCTTTCGACGATGCAGCGGCAGCAAACGGATGTTGCTGAAAAATTGGGGTTGGTTGCAGCGGAATTGCAAAGCAACAAAGAAAACAACAAAACGATTTTATCATTATTAGGCGATTTGGGCAAAGCCGCTAAAACCGCGCATAAAGCGGATGTCGAGGCTGTCGCCGCCGAAGTCAAGATTTTGCAAAACATTGTCGGCCAGTTGGCCAAAACTCGCGCGGTTGGCGGGGGGATTGCCACCAAGATCAGCAAAGCCGGAAAGAGCCATGCAGCGGTTCCAGCGCAAGAGCCGATTATCCGCACCGATTACAGCCCGGAAAGAATTCTGGAAATCATCGAATCCGGGCTGCAGGCAGACCGGGTGGATTTATATATTCAACCGATCGTCAGCCTGCCACAGCGGAAAATCCGCCATTTTGAGTGCCTGTCGCGCATACGCGACGAAGATGGCGCCATCGTATTGCCGGAACAATTCGTGCAGGTTGCCGAACAAGCCGGGATGATGGCGGCAGTAGACAATTTGTTATTGTTCCGCTGCATTCAATTGCTTCGCCGTACCATGATCAATAATTTTCATGGTTCGTTTTTCTGCAATTTGTCGAAACACACATTGCACGATATGGACTTCTTCGAAGATTTCTTGGAATTCCTGTCGGAAAATCAGGAACTCGCCAGCCGGCTGGTATTCGAAGTCAATCAAAGCGACTTTGATGAACGCAATCCCGCGCGCGAACAATTATTGATGTTGTTGGCGCAAATGGGCTGTGGTTTGGCGCTGGCATCGGTTACCAATGTCAGAATCGATGCGGATTTATTGGACCGCTGCAAATTTAAATATATTAAAATCGAAGCGCCGGTATTGCTCGCCGCGTTAAAAGGCACGCCGCCGCTCGACTGGGTCATTTATCGCCGCGTGCTTAGCAGCTATAATTTCGATCTGATTATCGAACGGATCGAAAGCGAAGATATGCTGCTGGAGCTGTTGGAATACGATATCGATTTCGGCCAAGGTTATTTATTCGGCGAACCGCGATTGAGCAAAACCTAGTTCTATTTCGCTCGTTCGGCCACTTTGGCTTGACGCAATCTTTCATTGCCGATAACACGGGCAATCCCGGCGCATGTTTGGAATGGATCTAATGCGATAATTCCCGCCAATAAGGTGCCAACCGATCCCGTTTGTAAAAGTGGCACCCCATATCGTCTGGGATTATTCCAAATTTCATGTTTGAATTTTTCTATTGCGCCCAAAGGGTCATGCGATGCACGGTAGGCTAAAGATAAAAAAGGTTCTACGGAAGTCTGTAGTAAAGTTTCAATCACATCCATCGCGTAAAACGCTTTATCGCCAACTCTGGTTAAGGCGTTATTAGTAACAAAATAAGAATCATGGGCAATGGTAGGTACGTAAGGTTGCGCTTTTTGTTCGATTACAGCATGCAATCCATATCCTAAAGTAACCGCAATTCCAGCCACTGACTCCATAGGTCTTTCTTTGATAAAACCAGAAATGGCATAATTTAATCCGGCCAATACACCTAGACTTTGTTGAATTCGGAATCCGTTATGCGCAATAAAATTTAAAATAGGATTATCAGCCGAGGTTGATTCGCCTTGGGCATTTTTACCAAACCGATATCCGATCCAATCGGCGACAGATTGAAAAATGCCGGTTGCAATCCGAGGGATGGAGTAATAAGAAACTCCAGATGCAATCAGCAATAAAGGATGCAACCGCCACCAAGCAGCCGCACCACGTTCCGATTTTTCACCTAGACGTTGAATATATTCCCGCACCCAAATGCCCCATTATTATGGGATGCATTATATCCATTTAATATACAGCGATCAAGACACTAAGCGGCGCGGGTGGTCAGCGATTTGGCGTATTGAATTTCCAGATCGCGGAATGTGCCGGCTTTGATACTGTCGGCATCGGCAGGCAGGGCAATTAATTCATAATCGCCGGCGGAGACATCATCCAATGCCAGATTCAGCATAATTGAAATACCTAATTGCAAAGCGGTTTTATACGCTTCGCGTGTCGCGGAATTTGGCGCATCCAGCGAGGCGATGTCCACACCGATTAACTTCACGCCGCAGCTCGCAAGCAATTTTACGGAATCGGCTGTCAATACTGGTTGGCTGTCGTGTAATTCGCTGCGCGTTTTAATCACCACGCGGCTGACTTTGCCGAATAAATTTGGCGCTAAATGTTGTGGGCGAATAACATGCGGAATAGCGCGCATATCTAGAACGCGGCACCGGCCAATATAACGACCACTGGCATTTTCTTCCGAAGCCCAGCGCAAAATCGATTCCCGGGTTGATGCCGATGGGAACGGACCTTCGTCAATGGCCTGGGTCAATAAATAAGTTGCGTGCATCAGACGGCGTGCAGTATTATTTACCGACTCGGTAGTGTCCTTGCTGGTTGGTATGGAGTTGGTGGGACTGATGTCCCAAAACATTTGCATGTGCCTGCTTCCGCTGTTCAAAATTGTAATTTTATTTCAAAATTCAATGATTTTTTAAGGTAAAGAACGAACCTAACCTTATATCTATCTATTGTATCAAACTTATAAAATTACACAAGATAGCTGTCGTGCGATGCAATATTAGCATCTGATACAGTGGATTTTGGCTAAAACCCGGCTTAGGAATTGCCAGCATAATTTCGGCAGAATTGCTTGACCTTGTGGGATAAATCCAGTAAACAAACTGTTCGTTTTTAAAACAAAAAGAATTAAGAATTTAGAGGAAAGGCAGAGGCATCATGACACGCCGTTGCAGCATTACTGGAAAATCGATTTTGGTAGGTAACCGGGTTTCGCACTCGAACACCAAAACCAAGCACCGCTTCATGCCAAATTTGCAAAATAAATGGCTGTATAGCGATATTTTGGGCAGCTCGATCCGCATTCGTTTAACGACTGGCGCTTTGCGCACCATCGATCATGCGGGCGGTTTGGACGCATATTTGCTGAAAACCCCGGTGTCGAAATTGCCACCGGAAGGCGCGGAATTGAAAAAACGCATTTCGTCGGCACAGAAAAAACGCGCTGCCGCCGCGGCCTAATTGCGATCGTGGAATTCAAAAGGCCCGCTGGAACAAGCGGGCTTTTTTATTGAATAAAGGTGTGAATTGCAGTACCCGAATTTCAATTTTGAAATCACTCACCAAGAAGCGTCGTCGAACGCGCGGCTTGGAAAATTGACGACGCCGCATGGCGTTATCGAAACGCCGGCGTTTATTTTTTGCGGTACCAAGGCGGCGATCAAAATCGCATCGCCCAAACAAATGCGCGCGGCGAAAACGCAGATTATTTTGTCCAACACGTATCATCTGATGCTGCAACCCGGGCACGAATTAATTGCACGGCATGGCGGCTTGCATAAATTTATGGGTTGGGACGGACCGATGTTAACGGATTCGGGCGGATTTCAAGTATTCAGCCTGGCGCATGGCGGCAAAAAAGGTGAAATTATCGGCAGCAGCCAGAATCAAAATCGCCCCAATACGGTTTTAAAAATCGAAGAAGAGGGTGTGAAATTCAAGTCGTATTTGGATGGCAGCTTGCACACCATCACGCCGGAAAGCGCGATTGATTTACAGCGCGGATTCGGCGCGGATTTGATTGTGATGTTCGATGAATGCACGTCTTATTATGAAACCAAGGATTACACCGCGCGTTCGGTCGATCGTACCCATCGTTGGGGCGAACGCGGTTTAAAACGTTTCTTTGATACCGCCGATGGCAAACAAGCATTATATGGCGTTAGCCAGGGTAGCGCCCATGCCGATTTGCGCAAATATGCCGCCGATTGGTTGAACAGCCAGAATTTCTTCGGCCATGCAATTGGTGGATCGTTCGGCAAGGACAAGGCGGAATTACTGGCCACGTTCGAGGCTGCGCGCAAACCATTACGCAACGACAAACCGGTGCATGCGCTGGGCGTGGGCGATGTCGATGATATTTGGCATTTGGCCGGACTTGGCATCGATACATTCGATTGCGTTTCGCCAACACGTTTGGCGCGGCATGGTGGCGCGTTATCAAAAACCGCGCCGAATTTCCGTTTGAATTTATTCAACGCCCAGTTTCGCGACGATCCGCGACCGATCGATGAAACGATTGAATCCGAAGCATCCTGTTATTCCCGCGCCTATATTCATCACCTGCTAAAAGCCAAGGAAATATTGGGTTTGCAACTTTTGGCTTTACATAATATCGCTTTTATGAATTATTTGCTGACCGAAGTTCGCGCTTCAATCCGCGAAAACAGGTACGAGGCAACCAAACGCGAATGGTTGCAAAATCAAAATTCCATACAGGCCGCTTAAATGAAACAAGATCCGCGTTTTCCAAATTTGCACATTGTCGATCATCCGCTAGTGCAACATAAATTGTCGCATATGCGCGATGTGGAAACGTCCAGCGTGACGTTCCGCCAGATGTTGCGCGAAATATCCTTGTTGATGGGATATGAAATCACCCGCAATATTCCAATGACCACGCAATCGATTAAAACGCCGCTAGCGCCGATGCAGGCGCCGGTTTTGGCGGGACAGGATATGGCGATTATTTCGGTGCTGCGCGCGGGTTTAGGCATGGCCGAAGGTTTGCGCGAATTAATGCCGCAAGCACGCGAAGGTCATATCGGCATTTACCGCGATCATGACACCAAAAAACCGGTCGAATATTATATTAAATTGCCCATCGAAGCAGCGCGGCCATTTTTTGTTTGCGATCCGATGCTGGCAACCGGTTATTCCGCGATCTATGCGGTCGATGTGCTGAATAAACATGGGATCAAGGACGAAGATATCAGATTCCTATCCCTGGTCGCCGCACCCGAAGGCGTAACCGTATTCCAAGCCGCTCATCCCAAAGTGCCGGTTTATACCGCTTCCCTAGACACGCATTTGAACGAAAATGCCTATATTGTGCCGGGTTTAGGCGATGCCGGAGACCGCATTTTCGGGACGAAATAAGCGCTTGATTTTTGTTTCTTTATAGGATAAATTACGGCAAAATTAAAATTGGAGGGTTAAGATGACCAAAGGATTAGGAGAAATACTGCACGTTGTCTATGTAGGCCAATTTCCTGTTCAACAAGCGATTGTTGGACATGCAGTAAATGCTTTGCAAGGGGAAGGAGCAGATTTAGAGCTTCATTGTGTTCGATCGAGTTTAGGATTGCGCGGCTTGAAATTTACTCCGGATATGGTGGTGGTAGATAATGCGAATATAACTACTGTTGACCAAGATTGGGGTACCATTCGTGCTGAAACACGTGGAGAAATGGGGCCTGTTCCTGTAATTTTATTTGCTGATGTTAAAACAAAAGTGAATCCACAGTTGGGCGGACCTAATACTACGGTATTAGAGCATGTCAATAATGGGGAAAGTTTAACAACTGCATTGCTAGTTCATGTAATGGGCGGACGAGTAGCGCGCGTTTAATTTACTCAAACAATTTACCCAACTGGCCCAGCATGACTGGGCCTAATTGTTCTACATCGCCAATCGTTACCGCGTTTTGATAATACCGCGTTACATCGTGGCCGATGCCGATGGCGACCAATTCCACCGGCGATTTGGATTCGATCCATTGGATCACGCCGCGCAAATGTTGTTCCAAATAAATGCCGCCATTCGCGGATGTGGTTAAATCATCCACCGGTGCGCCGTCGGAAATCACCATCAGAATTTTGCGGCTCTCGCGCCGTGCGATCAGACGGCCATGCGCCCATAACAATGCCTCGCCGTCTATATTTTCTTTTAATAACCCTTCTTTCAACATCACGCCCAAATTTTGCTTGGTTCGGCGATAACTAGCATCTGCGCCTTTGTAAATAATATGCCGCAAATCATTCAACCGGCCGGGCGATCCCGGCTTTCCAGCGCTAATCCATTTTTCATAAGGCTGGCCGCCTTTCCAGGATTTGGTGGTAAAGCCCAAAATTTCCACCTTTACGCCGCATCGTTCCAACGTGCGCGCCAGAATATCCGCCGATAGCGCAGCAAGAATAATGGGCCGACCGCGCATCGATCCAGAATTGTCGAGCAATAAGGTGACGACCGTATCATTGAAATCGGTTTGCCGTTCCCGCATATGATAATTTTGCGCAATCGGATTCATAATTAAACGCGGCAAGCGGGTGGGGTCCAAAACCCCTTCTTCTTGGTCATAGGTCCAACTGCGCATTTGCTGCGCCAATAAGCGCCGCTGCAATTTATTGGCGAGGCGAGTGACGATGGGCGGGATATAAGACAGATATTGATCCAAACTGGCGCGTAGCAACGGCAATTCCTGGGGTGTGCACAAATTTTCGGCATTGATAATTTCATCATATTCGGTGGTAAAGGCTTTGTACTGAAACTGGCCTTCGGTTTCCCAATACCGGCTTAGCGGTAAGGAATTCAACGCTTTGGAATTGGCATCGGTTTGCTGGGTTTGTTGTTCGCTTTCTTGGGCCTCGCTGGCACCCATATCATCGGATGGCGAAGGTTGCTGGCCTTCGGTTTGTTCTTGTTCGTGCTGCGCTTCGGCGGATTGGGGCGAGTTTTCTTGGGATTCTTCGTCATTTTCGCCTTTAATATTGTCTTCTTCCTCGGCCTCGTCGGTATGGTCTTTTTCTAATCCCAATTGATGCAGCATATCGCGCAGAACAGCCGCGAATTTTTGCTGGTCGGGCAGGCTGATCAATAATGATTTTCTATTTTTGTGCAAAATTTGCGGCAATTCGGGATGAATCGCCTGCGCCATTTGCGCATTGATTTCTTCGTTGCCATCGAGCGCTTGCCAGGCGAGCATTTGGAATAAACGGTATAATGGCGGGTTGTCGGTCGACGCATCTTTGCGGATAAATTGATCGTATCGTTGCTGTATATTGTGCCGCACGCCCTTATATTCGCTGGCGGCCATCGCTTCGCCGCGCACATATTCGAACGCATCGAACAATTCCCGCGCTTGGTATGTCTGCGGCTGTAAATGCGTGTGCAATTTATGATTATGGAATCGCAGGCGCGATGCGGCGGAATCCGATTCACCGCGCAGAAATTCATAATAAGGCGGCAATTCGCCCTTGATATAATTGGTCAGGCGTACTTTGCCTGACGCGTCTTGCGATGGGATCAAACCGTAACTGACATCGGTCAGTGGTTTTTCGGAAACCGCGCGCAAGGCAGCCGCCGTGGCCTTTTGAAAATTATCGCGTAATTTGTCATTATGATTGGATGAATCGGCCATGGTGCACCCCGCCGATTACAGTTCTTCACCGAAACAACGTTGATAATACTCGGCCAGAACCGATTTTTCGGCATCGTCGCAGCGATTATAGAAACTGACGCGGAAAGCGAAATTTTTATCCTTAAAAATTTCGGTATTTTCCGCCCAGCTAATTACCGTGCGCGGCGACATGACGGTGGAAATATCTCCGGCAATAAATCCTTGGCGGGTTAAGTGCGCTACTTGAATCATAATGGCCAAATCTTCGCGGCCTTTTTTATTCTGAAACGAAGGCACTTTGGCGGCGATAATTTCCAATTCTTCGTCGGCGGGTAAATAATTAAGCGTTGCCACGATATTCCAACGGTCCATCTGTCCCTGGTTGATTTGTTGCGTGCCGTGGTAAAGCCCCGTCGTATCGCCAAGTCCAATCGTGTTGGCGGTGGCGAATAAACGGAACGAAGAATGTGGTTGTAAAATCTTGTTCTGATCCAGCAGGGTCAGTTTGCCGCTGGCTTCCAATACGCGCTGAATCACGAACATAACATCTGGCCGGCCGGCATCATATTCATCGAAAACCAGAGCCACTGGGTTTTGAATCGCCCAGGGCAAAATGCCTTCTTTGAATTTGGTGACTTGCTTGCGGTCTTCCAAAACGATTGCGTCTTTGCCCAGCAAATCAAACCGGCTGATATGACTGTCCAGGTTAATACGCACGCATGGCCAATTCAGCCGTGCCGCAACTTGTTCGATATGGGTGGATTTTCCGGTACCGTGATAACCTTGGATCAGAACCCGGCGGTTAAACGCAAACCCGGCGAGCAGGGCGAGGGTGGTGTTTTTGTCGAACTGATAAGTTTCATCGCGGGCCGGGACATAATCGCTTGGTATGCTAAAGGCCGGGACCTGCATATCGGAATCAATGCCGAATGTTTGCCTGGCCGAGATTTTGATATCCGGCATTTGCAGAATATGGGCGCGGTGGGCCGATTCGATTTGCATCAAAATTCCCTATATGCTGTCAAACGCGCGTTTGACCGTTTGAAAAGCCTCGTTGATCGATTTAAACCGTTCTTCGGCGTCTTTATCGCCGCCGTGCAGGTCCGGGTGGAACTTTTTCACCAAGCCCTTGTAATGCCGTTTAATGGACTCGAAATCCATGGGCGGGGTCAGGCCTAATGTATTTAATGCGCGGACGGTTTGGTAATCCATAGTCGTTGGACTGCTAGAGGTTGAAGAAGAATAAGAAGAATTTTGATTATCTTCTTCAAATATACCAAAATTTTGTGAAAACTCGGCCCATTTACGGTCAAAACTGGCGCGGAATTTTTTATACTGTGCTTTGGATCCAAATGGCCAGCTGGGACGATCCCAAACCGTGTCTTTGCGGCGTTCTTCCTCGACTTCGTAATCCTTCAACCCCTTATAATAGTCCCATTGCAGGTTATATTCGCGCACATGGTCCAGACAAAACCAGAAATAGTCATTTAGCCGGCTTCGGTCCTTAGGAGCCTTAAACTCGCCATGTCCCTGACATCCTGGGTGGTCGCAAAAACGGCTGTGCTGAGCCGGCGGGGGGTCGAAATAACTGCTGGTTTTTTTCTTTTTGTCCATAAACAACCTTAAAGTATAAGGATATCACGATTTATTAATTTTTCTATTGAGAAACCAAGCTTTCCAAGGATTTTTCTATGTCCAGAGCCGACCGGATGCGTCAAATATTAGAAACGGCTTTTCAGCCCAGTTTATTGAATTTGATTGATGATTCCATGAAACATCAAGGCCATAGAGGCTGGCGGGAAGGGGGAGAAACCCATTATAATCTTGAAATTAAGGCAGAGTCGTTAAGCCGTTTGCCGCGCGTGCAGGCCCAACAAGCTATCTACCGGGTTTTAAAATCAGAATTTGAAACCGGCCTTCATGCCTTATCTATTCGTGTCATTGTTTAATAAATTTTTTACTCTTTCATAGTAATCATAGAAGATAGGCTGTTAAAATTGTACGTAATATTCTTGCGCTTTGTGCTAAGTTAATTTGTGGCGCAAACACCCCCTAGTTATTAACAGCTTTTTTTGCAACTATAGGTATAAAAGGGTATTTAACTTCAGATTGTATGTTGATCATATATACAATCTAAGGTAGTAATGTTATATCCTTTTAGTACCGTAAGGGGGAGTCTATATGAGCACGCTGATAAATAAAAACATCGTTGTCGCCGGTAACCGCACTAGTATGCGGTTGGAGCCGGAAATGTGGGATGCTCTTGCAGAAATCTGCAACCGAGAGAAAAGCAGCATCAAGGACATATGTACCCTGATTGATTCTAGCAGGGGGTCCACCAGTCTTACATCGGCAGTGCGCGTGTTTATTTTGGCCTATTTCCGGTTTGCGGCGGCAAATAACAATGTGCAATTCCGCCCCAAACAAGCAGTGGATGGTACCACTTCTTATACACCACAAAGCGGTACCTTGGCACAACCCACTCAGCCGGTTGGATTAAGCGATATCGTACAACGAATATTTTCGTGACCTTATAAAAAAGACCAATAGAGAATTTAAAACGGTCTATGCCGCTTTTGATGTGGCCCCGTACACTTCACCAAATATGAAAGCATCTTTGGTGTCGATGTTTTCTTTCAATTCTTCGGTAATGGCCGCAAACAGATCGCGCAAGGAAACCATGCCAATAATTTCGCCGTTTTCTTCAATTGGCAAATGACGGATATGATTTTGGGTCATTACTTCTAACGCGAATTGAACGCTCTCGCCCGATTTCAATGTAATCGGGCTTGGGGTCATCACTTCGCCCAAGACGGTTTCATCGGTGGATAATCCCATGGCAACCACGCGTTTAACCAAATCGCGTTCAGTAAAGATGCCGGTCAAACGGCCTTCCTCGATAACCATAATTGCGCCAACGTTATGCTCCGCCATCAACTTGGAGGCAGTGGTAACCGACGCATGTGTCGGCAATTTGATCACCATTGGGTAACGAGAAGTAAAGCGAGTAACTTTATTGCGCATTTTATTAGCCCTATTCAAATAATATTATATTAAACTTGTTATACGAATTCTATCGTAAAAAATATAAAAAAGCACCTGTTTTTTTCAGACTATCTCGCAGTGCGGATAAGTTGAAAAAAACGCATTAAACCTTCTAGCCTACAATCATGACTATTTTTTGACGGTTTATTTAAAATTTTATGATGCGGCGGCGATTTTTTTCGGCGGGGTAATGCGCACCGATATTATTTGATTGCGCTGGCGGCGTAAAATTTCAAATCGTAGATTATGAAAATTGAACACCTGGCCGACATCCGGAATTTGCCTTGCTTCGTGCAAAACAAGTCCCGCCACTGTCACGGCTTCTTCGTCCGGCAAATGCCAATCGAATTCACGGTTTAAATCGCGAATGGTGACGCTGCCATTTACAATCAAGCTGCCATCCGCTTGCGGACGCACTCCTGGAACGTTGACGTCATATTCATCGAATACTTCGCCGACAATTTCTTCCAAAATGTCTTCCAGCGTGACTACGCCCATAAAAGTTCCATATTCATCGACTACCACGGCAAAATGTTCGCGGCGTTCGCGGAAGGCGTGCAATTGATCCAACAAGGATGTGGTTTCTGGAATGAACCAAGGCGCCGAAGCGCTGGACAGAATATCCATTTCATCTAAATTGCTGGCGTGTGAACGCAGGGCGCGAAGCAATTGTTTGGCGTGCAAAATGCCGACAATATTATCGGGAGAATCTTTCCATATCGCAACGCGGCTGAAATTGCTGTTCATGACTTCGTCGACAATTTCCGAACTGGTTTGATCGGCATTGACCATAACCGTATTTTTACGATGAGTCATAATTTCGGAAACATCGATATCGGCTAAATCCAGAATGCTGCGCAACATGACGCTGCGATCACGCGCTTCTTCGCCAGTATGGCCGTGCAAATCGATCGCGCCACGCAATTCCTCGTCCCCAAGCGCATGGCCAAGGCCAGTCGAAGCCTTGATATGCAGGATTATCAGCGATTTTTTCACTACCCAACGCACAACGGCTGTGATGGGCGAGAATATCAGCATAAAAAATCGCATTGGCGCCGCCACCGTAAGCGATGACCAATCGGCATTATTGATGGCGATTGTTTTTGGCAAGACTTCGGCAAAAATTAAAATCAACGCCGTCATCACGATAGTGGCGTATAAAACGCCATGATGGCCGAACATATTTAAAAATAAACTAGTGGTCAGAGAAGAGGCGAGGATGTTCAGTAAAGTATTGACCAACAAAATAGTTGCGATCAAATTCTCGCTGTCGTGACGAATCTTGACAACGATCTTAGCGCGCCAATCGCCGCTTTTGGCTAGAGTATGCATTTTTGACCGTGAGGCGCCGGTTAAGGCTGTTTCCGATCCTGCAAAAAACGCCGATAAAATCGTAAGGATGAAAACCCATATAATGGTCCACCATATTTGCGATTGTTCCAATTGAGTTATTGCGTCGTCAGTGCCAGTTGGGAGTTGCATAATTATCCAGATTTATAAGTCAATAAACAGGCTTTTCGGCGATTAAGCCAAAGCGGGTGAAAGCGTTACAATGAATGGGTTACATCGGCCTTTATTCATCAACAGGTGATTGGGTCGGTCTTCAACAAACTCTTGCCATTATTAGGCGTTGTTTTAGATTGGTGACTTACATTACACGAATTTACAGCAAGTGCAATTGCTGTAAGTGGTTTAAAATATTGGATATTTTACAGATTGTAACAGCATAGCAATAGTTGGAGAGAGTGAATGGGCGGTATCGGAAAATTATGGTTGGTTATTGTATTGGCAGCAGTCGTTTGTGTGGGGGCGATTTTATATGCCGGCGCCACCGCATCGCCGCCGCAATCGCCGGTGGAACAAACCTTGGATCGTAAACAATTCGGATTTTAACATGAAGCTGCGTTTTGCGTTTGTATTATGGCTGGCTCTGTTATTCGGCCATGCCGCTGTTGCGGAAGAATCGGCAACCAAGGGGGACAATTATAACAAGGCCGAACGCCAAAAACAGAATGAGCAGACGCAAGAACTGATCAGCCAATCTAAGAACGGCAAAGAAGTATCCGAGCAAACATTGGAATCCAGCCCCATTCTAAATGTGGAGCCGACCGCTTCTGCAGCTATTGGTACTGTAATTGTCAGCAGTCAGGAATTGCCCGGTATTGCTTTGGATTCTGCCGGCATATCCGATCGCGGAATAACGCTGGGATCGAATATGTGGCAAAACACGCCGCACGGTCTGGCCATCAGGTTGGTCAGCGGTTTGCCAACCGATATTGAATCTCCGTCCATTCGTAATTTAGCCATACGTTTATTGCTAACCGCCGCGGAACAACCTAGAAAAGATTCATCTATGGAATTGGGCGATCAATTATTGATCGACCAGCGTTTGGTGAAATTATGGAATATGGGCCAATGGCAACAATACGGGAACTTGGTGGCCACTATGCCGGGCAATGTGGTTGCTGGAAATTTGGCAAAAAATTATGCTTTATTGCAATTGATTTTAGGCCAGACCAAAGGCGGATGCGAGCGCGTTGACAAGTTTTCGCGCCAGGACAATCCTGACCGGTTCTGGCAAAAAGCGCAAATATACTGCGCCATGGTTTCTGGCAAGCAAGATGTCGCCAAACTAATGCATGATTTGTGGCAGGAAAAATACGAAAATGACGATCCTATTCTGCATAAGCTGTTGGTCGCCGCTGAAAGCAATGCGCGCGATGTAAAAGTAAAAGCCAAAGATTTATCGACGCTGCATTGGCTGATCGTTAACGATGCCGATTTGATTGTAAATACCGATGGTGTTGACACTATTGATGTCGCCGCCCAGATGTTATTGTTATCGAACGATAATATTCTATGGCAGAAAAAATCGGCGCTGGCGGAAAAACTGGCGCTGCATGGCGTAATCGATACCAATAAATTGACAGGCATTTACAGCCAATTGGAGTCGAATGGCAAGGCTGGAAAAGCTTTGCTTCGTAAAGAAGATTCAAAAATATCCGATGCGCAGCGGCGCGGGTCGAATTGGCTGTATATTCATGCGATTGCCGATCCAGTGCAACGCGCCACGGCGATCAACGATTCTTACGAAGATTTAGATGCAATTCAGGAACGGCGTTTGTTGGCGCTGGCCCATGCGGATTGGTTGAAATCGCTGATCCCTTCGACCGACTATATCTGGTTTGCTCCAACGGCGGGGCGTTTGCTGATTTTGCTTGGTGAACCGAAATTGGCGCGTGCCTGGTTTGAAATTGCTACATCGGATGAATCGACCGCGGCTAAGGCCTGGCCCTATATTCGTGTTCTGCATTTGTCGGACGGACAGTCGAAAATATTGCAAGAAAAGTGGATAGCGCGGACAATATTATCCGCACCGCGCAAATTGGAAGAATATTTGGGCATGCTGGCCTTGCATTTGAATGCATTAGGCGAGAGCGATAATATTTGGACGCGGGATACGCTGCCCAAAGGATTCAGCGCCGATATGTTGAAATTAACAACGCACAAGGCCGCAACGCCAGGCGCCAGCATTTTGTTGCAACAGGCGGCGCAAGCCAATAGCCGGGCAGAATCGGTAGCCTATGTTATTTACATGTTAGGCCAGAATAATCTGGCGGATATCGCTGCTCAGAATGTCGCTGAATCGGTGGAATCCCTGAACCATCTGGGTTTACAGGAAGAAGCGCGTAATCTTGTCTTGGAATCGCTTGTGGCCAGCGGTTTATAATCATGTCAGGCGCGGCGGCAAAATCCAGAAAAACTAAGCAAAAGTCCAAGCCGGGTCGCCCGAAAAAAGCGCGTAACGAGCTTGTGCCCGATGCCGAAAATTTTCTGGAAATGTTAACGGTGGAAAGGGGCGTTAGCGCGAATACGCTGACTGCATACCGCACCGACCTCGAAAGTTTTTTTACTTATCTTGCCAACCAAAATAAAAACTTTCGCACCCTATCGGCGCGCGATGTCGAACAATATGGCGTGGCGATGGATAAGAAGTCGCAAATTAACGCAAGATCGTCGGCTCGCAAACTAAGCTGCCTGCGCCAATTTTATAAATTTCTGCTTGCGGAAAAACGCGTCGCGCAGAATCCTATGCAAACCATTTCCTCGCCCAAATTGCCGAAACAATTGCCAAAATATTTGGGAGAGCAGGAGATTCAAAATTTATTGTCCGCAGCCTTTGCCGACAAAACGGAAGAAGGCAAGCGGTTGGTCTGTTTACTGGAAATTCTGTACGCCGCCGGCCTGCGCGTGTCGGAATTGGTCAGTTTGCCATTATCCGCCGTGGTACGCGGACAAAATTATGTATTGGTGCGCGGCAAAGGCAACAAAGAACGCGTGGTGCCATTAACGCCAGCGGCACAACAAGCCATTGCCGAATATTTAAAAATCCGCGCGGTGTTTTTACCCAAGGATGTTACCAGCCCACATTTATTTCCATCGCGTTCGACCACCGGATATTTAACCCGGCAACGTTTTGCGCAACTATTAAAGGAATTGGCGGTTGCCGCTGGCCTGTCGCCCAGCAAAATTTCGCCGCACCGTGTGCGCCACGCCTTTGCAACGCATTTGCTGGAAGGCGGCGCGGATTTGCGCGCTTTGCAACAAATGCTGGGTCATTCCGATATTTCAACGACCCAGATTTATACGCACGTGGTTAGCAATAGATTACAACAAACGGTTAAAAATTATCATCCCATGGCTAAAATGGCCGCTAAAAAATAATAAAAATCCTCTATACACCCGGTATTCCGCATTATACACTCCCCCGCATGGCTAGTTTCTTAGATTTTGAAAAACCTTTATCCGAATTGCACGCCAAGGCCGAAGAATTGAAACGCCTGCCAGACGATGGCAGCCGCAATTTGGCCGAAGAAATGGCGCGGATCGATCGCAAAACGCAACGTGTATTGCGCGCGGTCTATACCAATTTATCGCCCTGGCAAAAAGTGCAAGTGGCGCGCCATCCCGACCGGCCAAGATTCAAAGATTATGTAAAAGGTTTGATTGCCGATTTCACCCCGCTGGCTGGCGACCGCAATTTTGCCGAAGACCGCGCGATTATGGGCGGGCTTGGCCGGTTCAAAGGGCAGGCGGTTGTGGTAATGGGCCAGGAACGCGGTTCGGACACGCAATCGCGTTTGGCGCATAATTTCGGCATGCCTAAACCCGAAGGATACCGCAAGGCAATCCGCCTGATGCAAATGGCGGATCAATTTGGTCTGCCAGTGATTACATTGGTCGATACGCCAGGCGCTTATCCCGGCATCGATGCCGAGGAACGCGGCCAGGCCGAGGCTATTGCGCGTTGTATTGAAATGGGTCTGACCATTAAAGTTCCGATTATTTCAACCGTCACCGGCGAGGGCGGATCGGGCGGCGCGATCGCGATCGCCACCGGCAATCATATTATGATGTATGAAAACGCGGTTTATTCGGTGATCAGCCCCGAAGGCTGCGCGTCGATTCTATGGCGCAGCGCCGCGCAAGCGCGCGAAGCCGCCGAAGCCTTGAAAATGACCGCGCAGGATTTATTGGCGCTGGGCGTAATCGATGAAATCGTCGCCGAACCTTTGGGCGCAGCGCACCGCGCCCCGGCCGAAGCGATTGGAAATCTATCTGCCGCCATCGACCGCGCGATGCGCTATCTGGGCCAGCAAAATGGCGATCAATTATTGAAATCCCGCCGCGAAAAATTCCTCGCCATGGGCCGCCGCATTCCGGGACTCGCGAAATAAGTTGGTTTTTCTGTTGACAAGGCGCAAGAAATTCATATACTGATGGGGATATTTTCTCTTTCTAAAGGATTCTTCAATGGCCGTATTGCTTGAAAAATCATATAATCCCAAAGGCTTAAATGGTAAAGTTCAAGCTAAGGGCGTAGCTTATGGCCGAGTAATGGTAACGCTGGAAACACGTTATGGCCCTGTTCGCGGAATCGGCAAAACTCATGATGAAGCGCTTCGTGACGCCCAGCGCAGGAAAAGGGAGCTTGAAAGCGTCAATGACGCCGAAGCGACCGTAAGATTCAACCGCCTTGTCGAGGAACGGCGTTTGGCGATTTTGGCCGGTGCCGCGCACGGCCGGCGCGAAAAGGTCAACGTGATTTTGCACCCGCCACAACAACAAAGATCGCCGCGCGACCGCGTCGATTCGCAAAATCCTAATGGCCGTGCGCATGTACGGTTGCAGACAACCGACGGCCAGGTACGCATGTTTGTCGCCAAAAATTATAATGCCAGGGAAATCGCAAGTATTGCGGTCAGCACAGGTGTACAAAATATTCGCCCGGCGGCGGATGGTGTAACGCCGCAAAACGGCGCGGGGATCACAAACGCCGCATTGACGCTCGCCGTTGCGCGCGGATTGGTCTATACCGGTGGCCGCGCCGCCGCTTAGATTTTTCTTTTTTAACTTGTCAACGGATAAAAATCGGCGTCGCCGACGAGATAGGGGCGTTTGTCATCCTGAGCGTAGCGCAGCGAAGTCGAAGGATCTTTTGAATTGAGAATGACGCCTAGTAAAAAAACCCGCTGTTTGTACACAGCGGGTTTTTGTTTTAAGAATGCAGTAATTATTTACCAACTTTAGTTTTTGGTCCTTTGCCGCCGGCCAAGCCGAAGGTAAGAATTTTTACCAGATCGAATCTAACTCTATTTCCAGAGGCTGGGGCCGCAACCGGAGTCGATCCATCGGCAGCAGTTGCGCCGTTTCCTGCCGCTGGTGCCGCCGTTTTCGCAGCAGCAGCCAATGCTGCTTTTTCAGCTTTCAGTTTTCTTTCTTGCGCTTTTTGTCCAATCGATTGCCAGGCTAAACCCAGTTGAAACTCGCTAAATACTTCACCCGGTACTTTGCCTGATCCGCCAAATTGCTTGATAAGGCCTTCTGCGGCAGTCTTGGCGATTGTAGCCACAGTTTCCAGCAAATCTGTCGTTGGTTTAAGGCGCTTTTGCAATGCTTCTTCGGCTTGTTCCGCAGACGTCAATTCGCTTCTTTTGGCTTCTAGGTTTGCGGCGGCTTGGTCGCCTTTTGCTTTGGCGGCAAGAGTAACGGCGTCCTTGGCGCGATCAACCGTATCTTTTGCTTGGCGCAAAGGTCCGTATACGCTCGCCTCGGCATTCTGCATAATTCCTAAAATGCCGTTGCTGACGGTGATAATTGCCGCTGGGTCGTCTTTATACAGATGCGGTTTTCCATCTTGTCTTGGCAAACGAAGCAAAGCCACCAAGGCATGAATTCCGGTCCAGTTATTCAATTCATTTTTTAATAGAATCGTTCTTAACTCGCCCATTCTTTTGCGAATTCTATCGGGGGCGGTTGCGCCTTCTTTTGGCGTAGTTCCTTTTTTAATCACTTCGGCTTTGGCACGCCAATCTGTAACGATGGCAGCGGCAAGCTCTCCTGCCACCTCAGCGCCTTTTAATTCTCTCACTTGTCTTACCAAATTTGGAGCAATAAGAAATGCAACCATTGCAGAAAGCGCTTTTTTGCCGGCATCATTCAATGGGGCAGGGGCAGTCAGCGTTGCCGGTGTTTCAGGAGTAGTTGCTTCAGGAGCCGCTGTTTCAGTGGTAGCCGATTCAGGGGTAGCTGCTTCCGCAGTAGCAGCAGTATCGGCTTGTGCCACAGGTTCTGTTTGTGCGGCAGGTTCCGGCGATGGTACCGGTTCCGGAGGAATGGCGACGGCTTCGGTCCCAATTTGATCTGCGGTACGGAACACATTATCAAACACTACCCAGCGTTCGATAGGACTTAATCGCATGGCTTCCACAACCGAGCGAATAATTGCTTCATCCGAAATTTTGGTGGCAATATCCAATTCGCCGGCCATATTGGTAATCAAATTTAGTTCAGCCAAAGTTTTTAACGCCATAATGTCCTCCTCATGAAAATACTATGGCCGTGAACATAACGAACGTTCACTAAAAAAGAAACACTAATTTTATTTCAATTTAGACTAGGGGGTAAAAATCGGCGTCGCCGACGAGATAGGGGCGTTTGTCATCCTCTAACTCATTCCACAATAATCCATAATGTTTTGGCAGGCTCCAGGCTAGGTAATTCATCACATTCTGGAAATCTTGCGGCGCGGCAAAATCGCGCTGTTTTAACGAAAATACCAGGTTTTGCCGTGGGCTCATATCCCGGATATAGACCGACGCGACGCCCGGCGTTTGCACGCCCAACTGATTCAGACGGCCGGCAATGTTCTTCTTTACATAATGGGGTAGGTAATGATCGCTGGGACAGCCGATCATTATCCGCGCGCTGTTGGGCACTTTGAACAGACTTAATTTTTGATCGGCGTCGGTGCCGATTTGCTCGGCATCTCCGGCACCGCGCGGTTTAAAGAAAAATCCATATTCATGCAGCGACCAGACATCGCCGTAATGCAGAACATAATGGCTTTGGCCGAAATCGAATACCACGCCGCATCCAATTTCCACCAAATCCGGCAGAATCGATTTGAAATCGGCATCTGGCATCGCGGCCGGGCTGCGAATTGGCAGATATTGCAATCCATCTGGCCCGGTAATCAATTCCGGCTGCAATGGATTTGGTTTTTGCACGGGCAAGCCAAGGATGGCGGATTCAAATTGTTTATACCAATCGGCATCGCGCGCTGACGTATCGGCGCGTAAAAGACTGGCAATTTGATCCAATATGCTCATGTTACAAACTATCCGGCAAATAATTGCCGTGCTTATGCGCTAAATCCAAGCGCGGCTTAGTATAACGTTTCCAAAGCCTTTTCGTTCACGTGAACGGTAAACCGTTGACGCAAAGCGGATTGCAACTGATCGGAAATATCCTGCGATAATTCTTTTTTCAATTGCATGGCCAAAGCCATCTCGCCTTCCATCTTTTCTTTCGTCGGATGTACGGCGGTTAACTGGGCAATGGTCAGGCCGTTTTGGCTTGGCACACGCGCCAATTGACTTTTATCGACGGCAAAAATCGCTTTTGCCGCCTTGTCGCCTACGGAACCGGTGCGGGTGGCGCCTTTAATTTCGCGTGTGGACAATCCATAGGCTTTGGCAATATCGTTCAATGTTTTGCCGTTGCGGAATTGATCCGACAATTTCACGTAAATTTCCTGCCCGGTTTTTTCCATGTCTTGGGCTTGCCAGGATTTCAATGCTTTCTCCCGCACTTCGGTCAAAGCTTTCAGGCGCGATGGGGTGACTTCATCGACATGAACAACGTAAAATCCGCCTTCATCCGCTTCGGTCAGGCCGCTGTTTTTACCGGCGTCGGTGCTGAACGCAACGGTCAGCAATTTCGAAAAGTTTTTCTTGGTCACGAAATTGTTGATTTTGCCTTGGGCATCGCGGCCTTCGCGGTCGATCGATGAAACGGTTACGATTTCGGCCGGAATTTTTTTAGAAATTTCGGCAAAGCTGGCGCCGCCGGCGATTTCATCCTGCAAAGTATCCGATAGCTTATATAGGCGTTCGGACGATTGCTCCAACGCCAATTTCTGCGCCAGTTCCGATTTCACTTCGGCAAAGCTTTTGGTTTTTGCTGGGGTGATTTTTTCGGTCACTACGATATGCCAGCCCAATTTGGTTTGCACTGGCGCGGCGGCTTGGCCTTGCTTGGCGTCAAACGCCGGGCCTTGCAATTCGGTTGGCAAATCCTGGCGGCGCATCGATCCAAGATCTATGGTGTTGCCATTGTTCGCTTTTGCGGCTGTTTCAAGCGACTTTTTATCTTTGGTAATCGCTGCATAGGCTTTGTCCGCGTTTTCTTTGGATGTGAACAATGCTTGGCGCAATGTACGGAATTCCGGCAAGTCATATTCGGACTTATGCGATTCATAAGCCTGCTTTAATTCTTCCTCGCTGATTTTGATATCTTTGGCGATATTTTCCGGATTCAGCACCAACACCGATAATTTACGGTATTCAGGGGTGGAGAAATCTTCCTTATTGGCTTCGATAAATTGGTTTAGATCGGTATCGCTAGGCTGGCCGATTTTGTCTTTGCCCAGCAATTTGGCAAATTGCCCGTATTTGGCATAAGGAATATCGGCCAAGGCCATATCGCGGGTTTCATTATCGAACTGGAACATCGCTTTGTGCAAAGCTTCGGGCAAATAGATGTTGTCCGCCAAGGCATAGCCCAATTGGCTGGTTACGGCGCGGCGGCGCAACATGGCTAAATATTGCGATTCGGTCCAGCCGTTAGCCTGTAAAATTGTGCGGAATTTTTGCGCTGAAAATTTGTGGGTGGTTTCGTCTTCGAAGGAACGGTCTTGGGCGATTTGCCTTTTTAACGCTTCGTCAGAAACAGCCAAGCCCATGGATGTGGCTTCCTCGATGAATAATTTTTCGGTAATCCATTGCTGAATATTGCTTTGCGCAACGGCCGCGCGTATTTGAGGATTGTCGGCAATGCCGGAATTGGTCATTTGCTTGTAAGCTTGGAAGTAACGGTCGACCATGCTGCGCAGTTGTTCCGGGCTTAGATTGTTTTCTTCGACACGGGCGATGGTGGTGTCGCTGCCCCGTCCGCGAAAAATATCGCCGATACCCCAGATCGCAAAGCTTAGAATCAAAACGACGAATAATGCCTTGACGACAATCGAGCTCGCTTTGCTGCGCAAAAATTGTAACATACCGCTTACCTCTTATTATTACAGTTTAGAACCGATACGGATAAAGCGTTAGAATCATAAAATCAAGTGATTTGATAAGGTTTGGGGTACCGGCCCCGATAGTTTTAGGCTATATAATATTCGTCCGAATATAACGAAATCCCTGAAACCTTATAATAGAAACCCATGAAATACATTATCGGCAATTGGAAAATGAATGGATCCAAGGATATGGCTTGGAAATTATCCCTGGATCTGCATCAGTTTTTGGCAGCCAATACCAATGTTCAGGCAAAAATGGTGATTTGCCCGCCGTTTCCGTATTTGCCGGTGACACACGATTTTCTGGCCAGGCACGATTCGAAATTGGGATTGGGCGGCCAGGATTGTTCGGACAAAGAATCCGGGGCATTTACCGGCGATATTTCCGCAACCATGTTGCACGATGCCGGATGCGAATATGTCATCGTAGGGCATAGCGAGCGCCGGCAATATCATCAAGAAGCCGATTCCTTGATTGCCCAAAAAATAGTCGCCGGACAAAAATCGGGTTTGAATGTTGTATTGTGTATTGGCGAAACCAAGGATCAACGCGAAGCCGGAAAAACCATGGCGATTCTCAGTACCCAATTAAAAGGTTGCTTGATTGCCGGCATTGATTCGAAGAAATTAATTGTCGCTTATGAACCGGTGTGGGCGATTGGTACGGGATTAAATGCGACCGGCGATGATATTGTCACCGCGCATGCGCACATCAAAAAAGAATTAACGTCTATCTTGGGACAGGGTGGTCAAGCCATTGCTATTTTATACGGCGGCTCGGTCAAAGCGTCGAATGCGAAAGAAATTTTATCGGCGCCGGGTGTCGATGGG
Organism: Alphaproteobacteria bacterium; assembly: GCA_004295055.1. Lineage (NCBI taxonomy): Bacteria > Pseudomonadati > Pseudomonadota > Alphaproteobacteria > Alphaproteobacteria bacterium. The sequence continues at coordinate 185,959 of SHNJ01000031.1, forward strand.
GTTTTGGTCGGCGGCGCCAGTTTAAAGGCGGATGAATTTACCGCGATTTATCAGGCCGCTTAACGAACCCGCGTTAAATCACCGTTTGCTCCGACTAAATATTCGGCTAGATCCCGTCTGTTGCGGGGGAATAAAAGACGTGTTTTAACTTCGGAATCTGGGACGCCTGCGCTGCGGCGCTGAACCCAAAGAGGCGCGGGAGCGCTATAATGAACCGGTCTAGGCCGGGGATAATGCACATGAAATAATTGTGTCGTAGTGGTTGTGGGTCCTCTACATAAACGTACTTCTACAAAATCATCTTGTCTAAGTTGGACCAAAGGAGCCTGGACATATTTAATTCCTACCGCAGCCATGCGTACAATATTTTCTTTGCCCAAATCCGGAAGGAAAAGTTGGGAGATGTCTCCCACGCTTTGGCAGGTTAATATGATGATTGGATTATTCGTGCCGCTGCATTTCCATTGTTTTAAAATCGGGCACCAGCTGTTGGTGACTGCTATGCCTGCTGTGACCATGGCGCGTGCTCTTTCCGCGCGGCCCATTTTATTGCTAGGATCAAATGTTTCTACCAATCTACCACTGGCTTTGGACAAATCTTTTGCAGGCATACCATCGTTGGTCAAGAATCTTATAGTCATGTGTATCCCTCGCTATTTTCCAAAAGCTTTCAATTATATTCCTAAAGAATACAGTATACAATAGTATTTTAAAGGGGTTTCCCGGCAAAATTATCCTTGCACAGGAATAGGATAAGCCGAAATTTTTTGCTGGATTTCTGGGGGCGTTTCAGGTAAAAAATCCTGACCACCAAGCCCATGGTCAGTTTTGCCCATGGGTTTTTTGTTTGGATTTTAGAAATTACAATAAAAAGAGGCAGCTTATGACAACGGTTATTTTGGTCATTCATTTATTGATTACGGTATTTTTGATCGGCTTTATTATGTTGCAACGCAGTGAAGGCGGCGCGCTCGGCATGGGTGGCGGCGGCATGGGCGGTTTGATGAACGCGCGCGGTTCGGCCAATTTCCTGACCCGTACCACCAAATATTTGGGCATCGCGTTTTTTGCGACCTCGATCATTTTGGCATTACTGTCTAGCTCGCACACCAATGGCGGATCGTTCGCCGATCAAATTCAAAATTCGACCACACAAGAAGCGCCAGCAACCGCGCCAAAGGAAAATAATTCCGAACCTTCGGCTCCATTACCGAAGTAGTAGACGGCAGGCGGTAGACAGTAGACGGTAAAATAAGTTTCTAAATAAAGGAGTAAAAGACAAGCACATGGCTAGATTTATTTTTATAACTGGTGGTGTGGTGTCTTCTCTGGGCAAAGGACTTGCTTCCGCTTCGTTGGGCGCGCTGCTTCAAGCCCGTGGATTCAAAGTACGCCTGCGCAAACTCGATCCCTATTTGAACGTCGATCCCGGCACGATGAGTCCGCAACAACATGGCGAAGTGTTCGTCACCGATGACGGCGCGGAAACCGATTTGGATCTGGGCCATTATGAACGCTATACCGGCGTTTCGGCGCGCAAGTCCGACAACGTCACATCCGGCCGGATTTATTCCGAGGTGTTGGGCCGGGAACGTCGCGGCGATTATCTGGGCGCGACCGTACAGGTTATTCCGCACGTCACCGATGCGATTAAAGAATTTGTAAAAAACGATACTGGCGAGGCTGACTTCGTATTGTGCGAGGTTGGCGGCACGGTGGGCGATATTGAATCGCTGCCTTTTCTCGAGGCGATTCGTCAGCTGGGCAATGAAATGGGTTCGGAGCGCACGCTGTTTATTCACGTGACGTTGGTTCCCGTTGTACATGTGGCGGGCGAAGCGAAAACCAAACCAACCCAACACTCGGTCAAAGAATTGTTATCGAACGGGATTCAGCCGCATATGTTATTGTGCCGCACGGAATTGCCATTATCGCCCGAAGCGCGCAAAAAAATCGCGCTGTTTTGCAACATCAAAGATCAAAACGTTATCAACGCGCCGGATGTCGACAATATTTACCGCGTGCCGTTACGGTATCACGAAGAAGGTTTGGATAAACAAGTTCTGGCGCATTTCAACATTACGCCTGGCAAAATCGATTTATCGCGCTGGCAAAATATTATGCAGCGGATCGATAACCCCGAAGGCGAAGTCAAAATTTCCATCGTTGGCAAATATGTCAGCTTGAAAGATTCCTATAAATCCCTGATCGAAGCCTTGGCGCATGGCGGCATTGCCAACAAAGTAAAAGTCAATTTGGATTGGGTCGATTCCGAAAAATTGGAAAATAAATCCATGGACGAAGTGATTCAGGCCCTGTCCGGATCGCACGGGATTCTGGTTCCAGGCGGATTCGGCATTCGCGGCATTGAAGGCAAAATCAACGCGGCGCAATTCGCCCGCACGCGCAAAGTGCCGTATTTTGGCATATGTTTTGGCATGCAAATGGCAGTGGTCGAAAGTGCACGTCATGTTTTGGGATTGAACAAGGCAAGCTCCACCGAATTTGGTCCATGCGACGATCCGGTGATTTGTTTGATGACCGAATGGCAACGCGGCAACGAAGTTGAAAAACGCAAAGTGGGCGACAATATGGGCGGCACGATGCGCCTTGGCGCCTATGAAGCGAAATTGGCCAAAGGATCAAAAGTACGCGACATTTATGGTTCCGACACGATCTCCGAACGCCACCGCCACCGGTATGAAGTCAATATCGGCTATCGCGAAAAATTGGAAAAATCCGGCTTATGGTTTTCTGGCTTATCGCCAGACGGCGTTTTGCCGGAAATCGTCGAACTGCGCGATCATCCATGGTTCATCGGCGTGCAATTCCACCCCGAATTGAAATCGAAACCGTTCGAACCGCATCCGTTATTCACGTCGTTCATCGGCGCCGCGGTGGAGCAATCGCGGTTGGTGTAACCTCTCACAAGGAGACCGCTATGCCCAAAACAACCTTATCCTTCTATCTCCACATCATCGCCGTCGCGGTGGTTGTGTTTGCGATTGGTAGCTGGTTTGGCGGACAGAAATCGGATCAACCGGCATCGGTAAAAACGGAATCTGTCTATGATCGCGTTGTGGCGGCCAAAAAAATACGCTGTGGATTTCTGACCTGGCCTCCCTTGCAGGAAAAAGATTTGACCACCGGCAAATTGACTGGGCCGATTACCGAATATGTGGAAGAAGTGGGCAAGGCGCTGGATCTGGAAATTGTCTGGCAGGAAGAAATCAATCTTGGCACCTATTTAGAAGATTTAAAAAATAACCGGTTCGATGTGGAATGCAGCGGCGGCTGGCCGACCGCGCACCGGGCGAAGTTCGCCGAATATTTGCAGCCGGTATTCTTTTTACCCTATCATATTTTTGTGCGTGCGGATGATAATCGATTTTCTAAAATCGAAGATTTGAATTCCGCCGACCTTACTGCGGCGGTTATGGATGGTGAAAATTCCGCGATGACGCGCGATAAACTTTTCCCCGCTACCAAAACTTTGCAAGTACCAGGGAATGGCCAGGTTTCGGATTTGTTTTTGGCGGTATCGACCGGCAAGGCGGATTTTACCATTGTCGATTCGATTTCGGCCAAGCAATTCATGGCCAGTAATCCGGAAAGTTTAAAATTTTTAACGCCGGATAAACCGATTAGCCATATCGCCATTACTTTGTCAGTTGCCCCGAACCAAGAGCGCTTAAAACATATGCTGGAAGAAACCACTAAACAGCTGGTTTATGACGGCACGATCGACAAAATTTTAAATAAATACGATCCAGACAAAAAACTATATGTCCGGGTAGCTAAACCGTTTGCGGGACAATAATCAATGCCAAAAACAACTTTATCATTCTATCTCCATATCGTCGCGGTTGCGGTGATCGTATTTGCAATTGGCAATTGGGTTGGTGGGCAAAAATCGGATCATAGTAGCGTAGCAAAAACCGAATCCGCTTATGACCGCGTCATGCGCACCAAAACTATTCGTTGCGGGTATTATCTTTTTGCGCCGGTAATGTCTCAGGATGCGAATACGGGCGAGATCAAAGGTTTTGCCAAAGATGTATGGGAAGAATTCGGCAAGAAACTGGATCTAAAAATCGAGTGGACAGAGAAGGTTGATTTCCCGACCATGTGGCAAGGTCTGCAAACCAATCGGTATGATGCGCTTTGCTCGCCCGTGTGGGCGATGGCGCAGTCCAGCAAAGCGGCGGTGTTTACCCAGCCGCTATTTTATGCCGCCGTTTATCCATGGGTGCGCGGGGATGACCATAGATTCGATAATAATGCGGCGGCGATTAATCAACCTTCGACCCGTATCGTAACGCAGGATGGCAATCTGTTGACGGTTGTTGCGGCACAGGCTTTTCCGCAAGCTGGTATTTACAGCATGTCGCCCAACGTGCCTTACAGCGATGCGCCGATGATTGTCGGCGACAATAAAGCCGACATTATATTATGGGACACCAACGGCGTGCATGATTATTTGCGCGCTAATCCGGGCGCCTTGCGGCAAATTCCCGGCATTGCGCCTTTGCAAATTTTTCCGTTTACAATTGCCTTTAAATCGGGCGAGCATGATTTGACGGCCATGTTCAATACTTCTATCGGCGAAATGCTGAATAACGGCCAAATCAATCATATTTTAGCGAAATGGGAAATTGCGCCCGGAGATTTTCTGCGCGTCGATAATCCTTATAAATCTCCGCAACCTATTGCTTCACAGACCCAGTAAAAACATTATGCCCAAAACAACCTTATCATTCTATCTCCATATCATCGCCGTCGCGGTGGTTGTGTTTGCGATTGGTGGTTGGTTTGGCGGGCAGAATTCGGTAAGTGCGACATCTGCAAAAGAATCGGTTTACGACCGTGTGATGCGTACAAAAACTATTCGTTGCGGGTATCATATCTGGGAACCGTTTTTGATGAAGGATATCAATACGGGAACCATGTCCGGTATTTATTATGATTATCTGAATCAAATTGGCAAGACCTTATCGCTGAAAGTGGAATGGGTCGAAGAAACCGGTTTTGGCCCACATGTCGAGGCGTTGCAAAGTGACCGGTTCGATATGATGTGCGCTGGCGATTATCAAAATGCGGCGCGCGGCCGGTATATCGATTACACCACGCCAATTTTATATGTAGCTCTCGGCGTCTATACGCGCGCGGATGACAAGCGTTTTGATCATAACTTATCGCTGCTTAATGATGCATCGGTAAAATTATCGTCGGTCGAAGGAACGACGCCATTCATTGTTGGCAATCGCGACTTCCCGAAAGCGCAAAAAATTACCCATCCGGAAAGCCAGGATTTGATGGCGCCATTGATGGATGTGGCTTCCGGCAAGGCGGATGCTACAATTACCGGATTGCCGCTTGGGTATCGGTTTAATGCGCAGAATCCGGGTAAGATCCGCCAAGTGACAATGCCAGAACCAATTCGTTTATTTGGATCGTCCTTGTCATTAAAACGGGGTCAGATAGAAATGCAAAACATGATCAACAACGCCACGCGTGAATTGCAATATAGCGGCGTGTTGGAATCGATCATCAAGAAATATGAAAAATATCCGGGCTCTTTATACCGCGTGACCAGACCTTATCAGGCCCCACAAACACCATAATAAGTTGTCATCCTGAGCCGTAGGCGAAGGATCTGGTTCAACAAAGGCGTTTTGAGGCTGAGATTCTTCGCTTCGCTCAGAATGACAATTATGCTATATAAAACGGCATGAAACACGTTACATTAAAGAATTACAAAATCGGCAATGATTTGCCATTAACCCTGATCGCCGGCCCATGCCAGATCGAATCGCGCGATCATGCGATGGAAATTGCGGGTGCGTTGCGCGACATTACCAAAAAATTGGGCATCAATCTGATTTATAAATCCAGTTACGACAAGGCCAACCGCACTAGCGTGAAATCCGCACGCGGAATTGGCATGGACCAGGGCTTGCAGATTTTAAACGATGTGCGCGAAAAATTTTCAGTTCCTGTTCTGACTGATGTTCATGATGCCGCGCAATGTGCCCCGTCGGCGCAAGCGGTAGACGTGTTGCAAATACCCGCGTTTTTGTGCCGCCAGACAGATTTATTGCTAGCCGCTGGAAAAACCGGCGCGGCGATCCATGTGAAAAAAGGCCAGTTCCTGGCGCCGTGGGATATGAAAAACGTCGCGGCGAAAATTGCTTCGACCGGTAACGACAAAATTCTGTTATGCGAACGCGGCGCGTCATTTGGATATAATACTTTGGTATCCGATATGCGGTCCTTGCCGATCATGGCGCAAACCGGATATCCGGTGATTTTCGATGCCACCCATTCCGTGCAACAACCGGGCGGGCAGGGCGAAACATCCGGCGGACAGCGCGAATTCGTACCGATCCTGGCGCGTGCGGCCATCGCCGTGGGCGTTGCGGGTGTGTTCATCGAAACGCACCAAGATCCGGATTGCGCGCCATCGGACGGCCCGAATATGGTGCCATTGAAACAAATGCCAGAATTGCTGGCCAATTTGATGGAATTCGACCGTTTGGCTAAGAAAAATCCGCTGTCATTAGCAGCATAAAAATAAGGGGTGTTGGATGGGTAAATGGGAAGATAAATGTGCCCTTATTGAGGGTGGCCTGCCGGGGCGAGTACGAAGCCAAGCCAGCAGACGGGGTTTGCCAAGAAATCCCAGATCAACTTTACCGGCATCGGTTGATCCAGCCGCAACTCCAAGTAGCCCCGCGCCTGTAACTAAAGTAGCTCCTAGAACTGTAAGGGAGCTTTAGGCAGGAATGGGTACACCAGTTCGCGCTCGGACATAATTTTTAATATTAATCATTATTTATTCCGATTCTAAACTAGGCATTTTGCGATTTTAACCCGCTTTTTTCTTCGGAAAAACTGGGCTAAAAATAATGCATGGACGATTTACTGAAAATTGCCGGCGGGATATTGGGCAGTGCCTTTGTATTTTTTCTTGCAAAAGGTCTTTTGTGGTTATCCTTGCTTGGCAGGCCAATTTACAATTTCTGTTACCGCCGGTACCGGCGCGATAAGGTAAAATGGAATTGCTTATGCCGCCAACCCACCACCGTTGGTCGTGTGGCCGCCAAATTGGAAGCCCATCGTTATGCGGCCTTTTTAAATGTACAAATGGCCGCGCCGCCCGGCACCCAATACGCCGCACAAGCCGGCAAGAAAATATTTTTTGGCTGTATTAACGCGCCTTATTTTGTGGCCCGAAAAATCATGCCGGTTAAAATGCAGCGATGGAAAGAAAAATCCGCAATTAAAAGGCGACAAAAACGAGGAGCGGCTAGTCATAGACGCCAAATGGAACGACATAGCCTTGCTTTAGTATTGTTTAGCGCCGGCCGTTAAAAATCCGTGGACGACGGATTAAAATCCGTTTATGACTATGAATCCCTGTTGTTTTTCTTATTTTATCCGGAGTTTCCATGACCACCATTACCCATATCCACGCCCGCGAAATTTTAGACAGCCGCGGTAACCCAACTATCGAAGTCGATGTGACTTTGGAATCCGGGGCGCGGGGCAGGGCCGCGGTGCCATCGGGCGCATCCACCGGCGCGCACGAGGCATTGGAATTGCGCGATAAAGACATTAACCGTTATGGCGGCAAAGGCGTGTTAAAGGCGGTTGGTGCGGTGAATAATGAAATCGCCGATGCGTTGATTGGGCTTGAAGCCGAAGAGCAAGTTTTAATCGACACGAATTTAATTGAAATGGATGGTACGCCCAACAAAGAACGTTTGGGCGCGAATGCTACATTGGGCGTCAGCCTGGCTTGCGCCAAGGCGGCGGCGGGGCATTACGGCCAGCCTTTGTACCATTATATTGGCGGACGTTTTGCCACCACATTGCCGGTGCCGTTGATGAATATCATCAATGGTGGCGCGCACGGCGACAATTCCATCGATTTTCAGGAATTCATGATCATGCCGGTTGGTGCGGATTCCTTTGCCAAGGCTTTGCAAATGGGATCGGAAGTATTCCATGCCTTGAAATCGGAATTGAAAAAAGCGGGCCACAGCACCAATGTGGGGGACGAGGGCGGCTTTGCGCCAAACTTGAAGTCTGCTGAACAAGCACTTGAATTTATTATGAAATCTATTGAAAACGCGGGCTATATGGCGGGCAACGATGTGATGATTGCGCTGGATGTCGCCGCAACCGAGTTTTTCAAAGATGGCAAATATAATTTAGAAGGCGAAGGCAAAATTTTAAGCAGCGAGGAATTGGTCGCTATGTATCGCCGCCTGGTTGCCGATTACCCGATCGTATCGATCGAAGATGGTCTGGCCGAAGACGATTGGAAGGGCTGGGAATACATGACCAAATCGATGGGCGAGCGGGTGCAATTGGTCGGCGACGATTTATTCGTCACCAATCCAAAACGCCTGTACGAAGGTATTCAGAAAAAATGCGCCAATTCGATTCTGATCAAGGTCAATCAAATCGGCACTTTGACCGAAACAATGCAGGCCGTATCGATGGCTTGCGATGCCGGTTATGGATCGGTATTTTCGCACCGTTCCGGCGAAACCGAAGATACCACCATTGCGGATTTGGCGGTTGCCACCAATTGCGGTCAGATTAAAACCGGATCGCTAAGCCGTTCCGATCGTATGGCGAAATATAATCAATTGCTTCGTATCGAAGAAGAATTGGGTATATCGGCGAAATATGCCGGCCGCAGCATTTTACGCAGCGAACAGTAGAAAATTATCGCGTTCGTTCTGTAACCGCTTTCGATATTTCTGAAAGAGCGGAGCTGGTGTCCTTTGCCAGCTCGGTACGCGGTTTTCTCATCGGAATTTTTATGCGCTGCAAGTCGGCTTGAACGGCGGGGTCCGCAAAAGCATTTCGCTGATTGGCTTCGCAAGCCTGTAATATGGCCGCGACTCGGTTATGTTCACCGACCATTATTTTTAACGTTGGAACGGAATATATTTGATCGTAATCAACGGTAAAAGAAATTGCAGGAACGGAAACGCCATGCTGAACCGTTCTGGTAAAGGTTATGGGATGTGGCGTGCGTTTGACTTTTCTAACAATCTGATTGTCGATGAGTTCAAATGACACTCTTTCGACATTATAGTCGCCAAGCAGCGCACCGTCGGTGGCATGATCCCAATCGTAATTTTCCAAGTCAATTCCTAGTTGCTGGACTACTTTGACTCCATCATTTGGGTATATTGCCACTTGGTTGGCCTGTTCATACATGCCGGCGTTGTAAATTACTTTAAGGTAATAATTAGGGATTCCGCATACTACAGATGCATTGGGGTCCATCACCCGGTTTAAAATGGCATAAGGGTCTTTTAAATAAGAATCGCCACATTCCGGCCAGGATGCCAGATTGCCCAGTGCCTTGATCCTGGATAAATAAGACATCAGGCTGATCCAGTTTCCCGCAAGCCAATTCATTCCAGCTTGTTGAATTAAGGAATTGGATATGTTTTTTTGTGCGCTGTCAAAAGACGGTATGGAAACAAAAAGATCCTTGTCTTTATGGTTGGTGGCTACCAACAAGTTCGTATCGCTATTGCTGCGCAAAGGGTGATATCGAATCTCATCTTTTAAAAAAGAGGGGCGGCGGTGGATTTTTGCCTGGATTGCCTTGTGCATTCCATCCCACAATTCAGGGGGTAAATTATTGTTTTTATTTGCCTGATCTCCGGCCCAAATAGCGGTCAGCAACAAGTCGTCATCAGACAAATTATAAAAAAAATTGTAAAAATCTTGTGCTGTCAGAGATTCGGAATTGTCGGGATTGATCTGTGTTGTATCAGCGATCACTAATCCAGCATCCGGACCTTGCCGTTCGGTTGCTGGCGGACCAAAAACGGATTGCGTTCCGCAACCCGCTAAATTAAGCGCTAGAAAACTTGCTCCGATGGAGGTTAATGTTCTTCTCATTTCTATCTCGTATCCTATAGGAATATATCACGCGAAGAGACAAAAAGGAATCACAAATGGCTGTCGTGAATCGTATCCGCGCGGCACTTTTGGAAATTCATTTTATGCTTCAACTCTTTGTAATCCTTGACCCTTGCATACAAATATGGTCCTCTAAAGAGTAATGCGATTACTCTCATCCTTTCACCGCGACCCTGAACGGTCCTTGTTCAGCAGCGTTTTATGGCTGCTGATTTGCGGCTATTTTACCTATCACCTGGTGCAGGGCGATCGAGGGATTTTGGCTATGCTGCGGTTGCAGTCGCAATTGCATTATTCCGAAAATCAATTGGTGCAATTGCGCCATCAGCGGCTGGATATGGAAAAACATGTGCAGTTGTTGCACCCCGCGCATATCGACGAAGACATGCTGGATGAAAAAGCGCGTTCTACCTTGGGGTATGCGGCGCCTAACGAAGTGATGATTTTATTGCCGGAAAATGGCGATGGAACGCGGCCTGAATTGTCCCGTATTCAATAAAACCGGCTTTTTGGGCCCTTTGGCTTGATTTTATCAAACAAACCAATAACTTAATAATGACGCTTTATATTGACCTTATGGGCGGCATCCGCTATGTCCAATGGCACGCGGGTATGGCGGAACTGGCAGACGCGCTGGATTTAGGTTCCAGTATCGAAAGATGTGTGGGTTCGACCCCCTCTACCCGCACCAGCCTTCGCTCCTACGGAGCTACGGCTCGGCATGCCGGATCTTGTTCTGTCAACGCTCGCGGTGATAGTATAAAAGGTAAGAAGGCTGTCGCGTCGAAGCTGCGAAGCAGCGTAGACGGGCTGGATCAGAATGCACTATGTTTATATTATTAAAAGTCAAGTCGGAGATCATTATTATACTGGATGCACAGAAAATATAGAAACTAGAGTAAGAAATCACAATGAAGGCAGTGTTCCACATACCGCCAAATATAAACCCTGGATTATCAAAACTTATTTAGCATTTGCAGACAAACAACAAGCAATTAATTTTGAGAAATATCTTAAAACAGCTTCAGGTAGAGCATTTGCAAAAAAGCGATTATAACAAATTTTAGGAATCATCATGCAAGTCGTACAAAAAGAAAAACAAGGATTGAAACACAGCTTCGAAGTAAAAATTCCGCGCTCGGTGATCAATCAAAATATTGAAACCAAATTGCAGGAAATCAGCGAAAAGGTGACCATCCCTGGTTTTCGTCCAGGCAAGGCGCCAGCAACTTTGTTAAAACAAAAATACGGCGGTTCGGTCATGGGTGAGGTTGTTGATTTCACCGTACGCGATTCCTATACCAAAGCGCTTGAGGAAAAGGGCCTGCGCGCTGCGGCTGCACCAAAAGTGGAAATTAAAGAATTCGGCGATGACAAAGATTTGGTTTACACTTTTGACGTTGAAGTCATGCCGGAAATCAAAGTCAAAGGCCTTGATAAAGTAAAATTTGAAAAAATTAAGTGCGACGTTACCGACAAAGACATCGATGAAGCATTGAAAACTTTGTCCGAACGTCACAAGGCTTCACGCGAATTGACCGAAAAACGCGCCGCGAAAACCGGCGATCATGTAACGATCGATTTTCTGGGTAAGGTCGATGGCGTTGCATTCGAAGGCGGCGAAGCTAAAGGATACAAATTGCATTTGGGATCAGGCAATTTCTTGCCGGATTTTGAAAGCGGCGTTGTCGGCATCAGTGTCGGCGAAAGCAAAGATATTCCAGTCGGTTTTCCGGCGGAATATCATGCGCCGAATCTTGCCGGTAAAACCGCGACCTTTACCATTACCGTGCACAAGATCGAAGAAGAAATGGAAGCCAAAATCGATGATGAATTGGCTAAACGCCTGGGCTTTCCAAGCCTGGATGATTTGAAAGAAGCGGCTAAAACCCAAATCGGCCGTGAATATGATGCCGTCGCGCGCGAGAAAAATAAAAAGGCGCTGTTTGACGTGTTGCACGAAGAATTCGATTTCGAATTGCCGCAAGGTTTGCTCGAAGATGAATTCAAATCCATCTGGAAACAATTCGAAGAAGCCAAGAAAAACAACCAAGTCGCCGCCGAAGACAAAGAAAAATCGGACGCGGATATGGAAAAAGAATTGCGCGACATTGCCGAACGCCGGGTAAAACTGGGCCTGTTATTGTCGGAAATCGGCAGCCACAATAAAATCGAAGTATCGGATGATGAATTGCGCCGCGCCATTATCGCCGAAGCGCAACGGTACCCGGGCCAGGAACAAAAAGTGGTGGAATTTTACAGCACTCAGCCACAGGCCCTGATGAGCATCCGGGGACCATTACTGGAAGAAAAAGTGATCGATTTCATTTTCGAGGTGGCCAATGTCACCGTAAAATCAATCACTAAAGAAGATTTATTCACAGCCGATGATTCCGGGAAGTCTTCCGGCAAGAAATCTGCTAAATCTAGTAAGAAGGCTGAATCGAGCGGCGATGCGGAAGAAGCAAAGCCGAAAGCGAAGAAAGCCAAAAAAGAATAAATCTTATTGCGGTATCATCAAAGGAGTTCCCCATGTTAATCCGTGATCGCGATCCAATCGAAGTGTATAATGACTTGGTTCCTATCGTTATCGAGCAAACTGCACGCGGGGAACGGTCTTTTGATATTTTCTCCCGCCTGTTGAAAGAACGGATCATTTTCCTGACTGGCCCTGTTAACGACACTATGTCGTGCCTGATCTGCGCGCAATTGCTGTTCTTGGAATCGGAAAATCCAACCAAAGACATTTTTATGTACATCAACTCGCCAGGCGGCGTTGTTACCTCGGGCCTTGCTATGTATGATACGATGCAATATATCCGTTGCCACGTTTCGACCGTATGTATCGGCCAGGCGGCATCGATGGGTTCGTTATTGCTGACCGCCGGTCAAAAAGGCAAGCGTTTCGCCTTGCCAAATGCGCGGGTGATGATTCACCAGCCATCGGGCGGCGCGCAAGGCCAGGCAACCGATATTGAAATTCAAGCCCGCGAAATTTTATCGCTGCGCCAACGTTTGAATCAAATCTATGTCAAACACACCGGCCAGAAATTGGATCTGATCCAATCGTCGATGGAACGCGATAAATTTATGAATCCAGAAGAGGCTAAAGATTTCGGCCTGATCGACCAAGTGGTCGAACAACGCCCGGGTGGAAAAGAATCCAAAGAAGAAGGCAAGAAAGCGGCTTAACGCCTTACCGCCTCTTAAAGCAATTCATAAAATCTCGGGCTTGTTCGGCTTGGGAAAAGCATGAATGTTGTTGAAAATAAACAATAAAATGTTTGCAATGCGCCCTTCCATATTGTTTTGGGATATGATATAATAAGCATATTCTATCGTAAGAACAATTATATCATAAGGGGCGAAGGCATTGCAGACCGTGGAAACTCAGCATTTCGATCAAAGATTGAAAGTTAACAAAGAATTCTTGGCAGCCGTGATGGCTTATATGGAAGGTGCTCAAGCTCAAGAGCATCCCCTTCTTCGTGACTATCAAGCGGAAGGCGCGCCATTGGACAAAGTTGCGGCCTTAATAAAGGACGCGATCCAGCCCCCCGTACAAGGTCAGCGTCCCGACAAACAGCAGATTGAAGCGACGATAGTGCTGGAAGAGGCTATAAAAACTGTGGTTTTCGACGATCTTGGGCCCCCGCGTCATCAAAAGACTTGGGAAGAGTTTGGAGGAAGAGAAGCCTATTTGCTGCAAAGAACTTTAGCGGCGACCCAACAGCTTTTAAAATACAGAAGAGAAACGAATCCAACCTTCAATAAAACCTCTATAGAATTTTTGGGCCGCGTTGAAAAAAACCTGGCTACAAGACAGGGTCAAATTTCCCGCGAAAATTTTTTAAAGCAAGCCAAGATGCCTCAAAATCATAAATAAATATGGCATACCGGCGCCGTCCGCCAATTTTACAAGCTGGCGCCGTTCATACAAAACGGCGATTCTTTCGCGCCGCCTTGTATATTCCGGCAACACACTGCCGGGGATGCCGCTCGCAATAAGCGCCGCTAGAGATACATAACCAATAACTGTGATATTGTCTGTGGTGTTTGTGGTTTCTGTGCCAATCAAGTGACTATGGATAATTTTTGTGCCGATATTCGAAAGGAAATAGCGCGGAAAACCAAGCCTAACCGCTATGCTATACATAGAATATTAACCACATTCAGGCGATCCTGGTAACAAGATGTTCTTTCTTGTTGCAACGAACCTAGGGGGCGCGGTCCGCGTCAGTTTTCATGAGCAAAAATGCCGATAGCAAAAACACCTTGTACTGCTCGTTCTGCGGAAAATCACAACACGAAGTTCGCAAATTAATCGCCGGGCCAACCGTATTCATCTGCGATGAATGCGTTGAATTATGCGTAGACATTATTCGCGAAGAAAGCAAATCCGCGCTGGTCAAATCCGGCGATACGATTCCAACCCCGGTCGAAATCCGCAAAATTTTGGATGATTATGTGATCGGTCAGGACTTCGCTAAAAAAGTTTTATCGGTTGCGGTGCATAACCACTATAAACGTCTTGCCGCCGCCGCGAAAAGCAACGATATCGAAATCAACAAATCGAATATCTTGCTGATCGGTCCGACCGGTTCGGGCAAAACATTATTGGCGCAAACCTTGGCGCGCATTTTGGATGTGCCGTTCACCATGGCCGACGCCACCACATTGACCGAAGCCGGTTATGTCGGTGAAGACGTTGAAAATATTATCCTGCGCTTATTGCAAGCGGCCGATTACAATGTCGAGCGCACGCAAAAAGGTATCGTGTATATCGACGAAATCGACAAAATTTCCCGTAAATCGGATAACCCGTCCATTACCCGCGACGTTTCGGGCGAGGGCGTACAGCAGGCCTTGTTGAAATTGATGGAAGGCACGACCGCGTCGGTTCCACCGCAGGGCGGCCGTAAACATCCGCAACAAGAGTTCCTGCAAGTCGATACCACCAACATTCTATTTATTTGCGGCGGCGCGTTCGCCGGGATCGAAAAAATTATCTCGACTCGCGGCAAGGGCAGTGCCATCGGATTCGGCGCCGAAGTGCGTGGTCCGGACGATCGGCGTGCCGGCGCGATCTTGCGCGAATTGGAACCCGAAGATTTGCTGAAATACGGATTGATTCCAGAATTTATCGGCCGTTTGCCGGTGATCGCCACGCTGGAAGATTTGAATGTCGACGCATTGATCGAAATTCTTACCCGTCCAAAAAACGCATTGTGCAAACAATATGGCCGTTTGTTCGACATGGAAGGCGTAAAACTGACCTTCCAGGAAGACGCATTAAAGGCGATCGCGGAAAAGGCGATCAAGCGCAATACCGGGGCACGCGGTTTGCGGACCATCATGGAATCGATATTGCTCGAAACCATGTATAATCTGCCTGGCATGACGGATGTAAACGAGGTCGTCATTAACCGCGAGGTGGTTGAAACCAAGGGTCAGCCTATCTATATTTATGGGGATAAGAAAAAGGACAGCGCGGCGGCAGCCAGCTAGATTTTTGCTTATTTTAACCTATTTACTATATAATAGACCATGCTATCGCGTGGAATCTTTAGTCCATAAATATACAAGCCAAAGGGTGCTTAATGACCGAATCCAGCCGTAATCAGATAATCCCAGTTTTGCCGTTGCGCGATATTGTGGTGTTTCCGCATATGATCGTGCCGCTTTTCGTAGGCCGGGTAAAATCCGTTCGGGCGCTGGAAGAAGTCATGTTGGATGACAAGCAAATTCTGCTCGCAACCCAAATCAATAAAGACCAAGACGATCCAAAAACCGACGAGATTTACAAAATCGGCACCGTGGGCACAATTCTGCAAATGCTGAAATTGCCGGATGAAACCGTAAAGGTTTTGGTCGAAGGCGTTTACCGGGCGAAAATTATCGAATACATCGATCATCCAAATTATTACCAAGCCAAGATCGAACCGATCAAAGACGAAATTCCGGATCAGAACGAAACCGAGGCTTTGGCGCGCGCGGTATCGACGCAGTTTGAAAATTACGTCAAGCTGAACAAAAAAATTCCACCGGAAGTATTGGTTTCGATCAACCAAATCGAAGGCGCCAGCAAATTGGCCGATTCGATCGCATCTCACTTGCCGGTTAAAAACGCCGAAACGCAATTCGGCCTGAAAATCGCTGAAAAGCAAGAATTGCTGGAAACCATGGATGTTTCCAAGCGTCTGGAAAAAGTATTCGCGTACATGGAAGCCGAAATCGGCGTTCTGCAAATGGACAAAAAAATCCGCAGCCGGGTCAAAAAGCAAATGGAAAAAACCCAGCGCGAGTATTATTTGAACGAACAATTGAAGGCAATTCAAAAAGAATTGGGCGAATCCGAAGACGGTACCAACGAGATTCAGGAACTGGAGACACGGATCAAGAAAACGCGCCTGTCCAAAGAAGCGCGCGAAAAATGCGGCGCCGAATTGAAAAAGCTGAAAACCATGTCGCCAATGTCCGCCGAAGCGACCGTGGTGCGCAATTATTTGGACTGGATGCTGTCGATTCCATGGAAAAAACCATCGCGCATTAAATCGGATCTTAAAGACGCAAAATCGATTCTGGATTCCGATCATTATGGCTTGGAAAAAGTCAAAGAACGCATTGTCGAACATTTGGCGGTGCAAACCCGCACCAAAAAAATCCGCGGTCCAATCTTGTGCCTCGTCGGCCCTCCTGGCGTTGGTAAAACCTCGCTGGGCAAATCGATTGCCAAGGCCACAGGCCGGAACTTTGTCCGTATGTCGCTTGGCGGCGTGCGGGATGAAGCCGAAGTACGCGGTCACCGCAGAACCTATATCGGATCCATGCCCGGCAAAGTGATTCAGGGCATGAAAAAAGCCAAATCGTCCAACCCATTATTCTTGCTCGATGAAATCGACAAAATGGGATCGGATTGGCGCGGCGATCCGGCGGCTGCCTTGCTCGAAGTTCTGGATCCAGAACAAAACAGCACTTTTGCGGATCATTATCTGGAAGTCGATTATGATTTGTCGGATGTTATGTTCGTTACCACCGCCAATACGCTGCGTATGTCGCAGCCGTTGCTGGATCGGATGGAGATCATCCGCATTCCGGGCTATACCGAACAGGAAAAAATCGAAATCGCGCGCCGTCACTTGCTACCCAAGGCAATTAAAGAAAATGGGTTAAAGGACGACGAATTCAAAGTTCAAGACTCGGCGCTTACCGATTTGATCCGTTATTACACCCGCGAGGCTGGCGTGCGGAACCTGGAACGCGAAATCATGACCCTGGCCCGTAAATCGGTCAAAGAAATCATGATCGAAGGCGTCAAAAAGGTGGATGTCAGCAGCAAGAATTTAGAAAAATTCGCTGGCGTGCGCAAATTCCGCTATGGCGAGGTTGAAACCGAAGACCAAGTCGGCGTGACGACCGGCCTTGCCTGGACCGAAGTTGGCGGCGATTTATTGTCGATCGAAGCCGTCGTGGTTCCCGGCAAGGGCAAAATGCAAATCACCGGCAAATTGGGCGATGTGATGCAGGAATCGGTGCAAGCCGCAGCCTCGTTCGTTCGTTCCAAAGCGCTTTCTTATGGCATCAAACCGCCTTTGTTTGAAAAACGCGATATTCATATTCACGTTCCCGAAGGCGCCACGCCGAAAGACGGCCCATCGGCCGGTATCGCGATGTGCACATCGATCGTATCGGTGTTATCCGGTATTCCGGTGCGCAAAGATATCGCCATGACTGGCGAGATCACATTGCGTGGCCGCGTGTTGGGCATCGGTGGTCTGAAAGAAAAATTACTGGCGGCGCATCGTGGCGGCATTAAAACCGTCTTGATTCCCCAGGAAAATGAAAAAGATCTTGCGGATATTCCGGACAACGTCAAAAAGTCGCTGGAAATTATTCCAGTGTCCATTGCCGACGAAGTTTTGAAACATGCCTTGATCCGTCAACCCGTTGCTATCGAATGGCCGGAAGACGTGATTGAACCCACCACGGCCAAAAAAGATGGCCCGGCGGATGATGGCGTAACCGCGCATTAACAAAATTCACGGACAAGGATTAAGCGTATTTTTGCATTTGCAATCATACGCTTAATTGCTTTTTACCCCTCGAAAACCCCAATATTTCCAGCATTTTTATCCACCGAAAAGCAGGAAAGCCCTATAAAATCAGCATTTGTGGACTTGACCGGTTTTTAAATAGGGCCTTTAATTTCATGTAACGCTGGTTTTTATGGGATTTCCGAACGCTTCCTAAACCGAGCCGTTTGCGAGAACCCCTGACTTCCAGGCCTTTTAAGCACTCGCAACCCTAACCTCCACGAGGACTATCATGAATAAAGGTGAATTTATCGAAGCCGTGTCGAAGAAATCCGGCCTGTCAAAAGCCCAATGCCAGAAATTCTGGGAAGTGTGCAGCGACGTGATTACCAAAGCGCTGAAAAGCAACGATGATGTCAACTTGACCCCATTCGGCAAGTTTTACATCACCAAACGCGCCGCAACCACCGGCCGCAACCCACGCACCGGCCAAACCATCCAAATCAAAGCTCGCAAACAGCCAAAATTCAAATCCGGCAAAGGTTTGAAAGATGCTGTTGCCTAATCGTTAAAGGCATGCGAAATTCCAAAGGCCGGTCCAATGACCGGCCTTTTTTCATGTTAGGCAGGATTATGCAGTACGACGTCGTTGGAATTTGCAAAGCGTATACCGATGAATGGGTGCGGGTTTCTGATGCCGATTTATCCAGGCTTGGCCTAACTAAATGCGGTTCCCGCCCCGCGAACATCGATGAGATCGAGCGTATTCTCGCTTCGCTTCCCCCGGGCCGGAAGATTGCAGGCGGGCCTGTGGCCAATACGATTGCGGGGATCGCCAATCTTGGCGGCTGGGGGGCGTTTATCGGCAAATATGGCGACGATGCGCGCGGCCGGATATTTCAAGACGATTACCGTCAACGCAATGTGTTCATGGACAAAAACAAAACGGTCATCAAGGGGGGCGATACGGCCTGTTGCTTGGTGCTGGTCACGCCGGATGGCGAGCGATCCTTTATCACCAATCAAGGCGTATCGATGGACCTTGGTGTAAACGATATGCCCGCAGGGCTGCTATCTAGCGGCCAATTTGTGTTTTTCGGTCTGCCGTTTTGGCATGAATCCCATTTACCGGTCTTGCGCCATGCCGCCCGTCTTGCGCGGCAGGCACGCAAAGTCATCAACCTGCAATCCTATGATCCATCGATCCGGTCCGCCGATTTTACCCGCGCTTTACTGGCCGAAGTCGATATCGTTATCGGTAATCGCACCGAATTTCAAGCTTTGTCGAATAATTTAGGTTTCGCCGACAGTGCCGAATTGCATGCCAAATGGCCACACACTATTACTTGGTGTGAAACAAGCGGTGGCGATGGCGTTCATATTCGCGGGGTGGAAGTACATTTTATTCCGACGACACCCGTGGCAACAGTTACGGACACCACCGGGGCGGGGGATGCATTCGCGGCCGGATTGTTATATGGCATGGCGCGCAATTGGGGTTGGAAAAAATCCGCTTTGCTGGGTCATCGCTGCGCAACCGATATTATCGTCACCGAAGGCGCAAGGCCAATCAGGCCTTGGAAGAATTTTGTGGCGGTGGAGAATGATGGTGGTGGAGGTGGTGTCCCACGCGAACTTCTAAGAAAGGATGAGGGGCGGTAATAAAAGGGGCGTGGCTTGCCTAGTTGTAGCACGAGGTGCTTTAGTCCGCCTTCGCCCTAAAGGGCTTCGGCGCGACAGTCTTCGCTGCGTGAAGACTGGTGGGCGCTGACGGGATCGAACCGCCGACCCTCTCGGTGTAAACGAGATGCTCTCCCAGCTGAGCTAAGCGCCCTTATCCAAAGGGAGTTGCTTTATTAAAGCAAAAGCCATTCAAAATCAAGCGGGATAATCACTATAGTTTCACGCCTAAATCAAAGGGTTAAAGAGTTTCCTTTTTGTTCTATTCGGCCTATATTATGGGCCATGGCCAAACCCCAATCCAAAACCTTGTTTTCTGCAAAATCGGCGCAAACAACGCCGCTGGCAGACCAATTGCGCCCGCAACGGCTGGAAGACATCGTCGGCCAAAATCATATATTGGGGCCGGATGGCACGCTGACCAAAATTTTGAGTGCCGGCAAATTGCCATCGATCATTTTCTGGGGTCCGCCCGGGTGCGGCAAAACCACCATCGCGCGGCTGATCGCGGAAAAAGCCAATTTATATTTCGAACAATTATCGGCAGTGTTTTCCGGCGTCGCGGATTTGAAAAAAGTGTTCGAAGCCGCGCGGGCGAGGGCACAAGACGGCATGGGAACCTTGCTGTTCGTCGACGAGATTCACCGTTTCAACCGCAGTCAGCAAGATTCATTTCTGCCTTATGTCGAAGATGGCACGATTACATTGCTGGGCGCGACCACGGAGAATCCATCGTTTGAATTGAACGCCGCGTTATTGTCGCGTTGTCAGGTGCTGGTTTTAAACGCCTTAACGCCGGAAGATTTGGAAACGCTGTTGCAGCGCGCGGAAAAATATTTGAATAAAAAATTGCCGCTGGATGAAAATGCGCGGGAATTATTGGTGCAGATGGCGGATGGGGACGGGCGATATATTTTGAATATGGCGGAACAATTATTCGGCCAGAACCCAAAACAACCGATGGACAAAGCGGCGTTGACGCAATTCTTGCAAAAACGCGCGCCATTATATGATAAGGACCGCGAAGGCCATTATAATTTAATCAGCGCCTTGCATAAATCGCTACGCGGATCGGATGTGGATGCGGCCTTATACTGGTTGGCGCGGATGTTGACTGCGGGCGAAGATCCGCATTATGTACTGCGCCGGATGACGCGTTTTGCATCCGAGGATATCGGTATCGCCGATCCAAATGCGCTAACCCAATGTATCGCAGCATGGGAAACATTTGATCGTTTGGGATCGCCCGAAGGTGAACTCGCGATTGTGCAGGCGACAATTTATTTGGCCACGGCGCCGAAATCCAATGCCGCTTATATTGCGCAAGGGGCCGCCTGGCGCGCGGCGCGGCAAACCGGATCTGCTATGCCGCCCAAACATATTCTGAACGCGCCGACTAAATTGATGCAGGAAATCGGTTACGGCAAAGGGTATGAATATGACCATGATGCCGAACAAGGTTTTTCCGGCCAGAATTATTTTCCCGATACCATGCACCGTGAACAATTTTATCAGCCCAAAGGTTTGGGGTATGAAAAAACCATCAAAGAACGCATCGATTATTGGGCCGATTTACGCCGGAAAAAAGCCGTAAGCTCTTAAAAACCCAGGAAATAAAGGGTTTTTTGTCGCGCAATACGTATATTGACATTACAGGCAATAATGATTAATAAGGTGCTCCCTTAAACGGGGGTGTAGTTCAGTTGGTTAGAACGCCTGCCTGTCACGCAGGAGGTCGCGGGTTCGAGTCCCGTCGCTCCCGCCATTATTTAAGCCGCTATGTGACAACGGTTTTTTGCTCTTCATAAAAATTTCTCCAGTTAATAATTACGTTAATAGCGTGACTTTCGGCGGGACTTTTCAATCTTTTTTGATCGAGCGTTTGTAGAAATACGTTTGAGACAGTCGTCGGTGTATTAGTTATATTATTAGGGCAACTGCTACTTTATCTTTATTGTTATCACTGCGGCTATATATCATATACTTATGAACTATATTCAGAAGCTAATAAGATACTTACAATTTAGAATAAGCTTTGCACAGCTGTTAACATTAGCGGTGTAAATTCTTAATTTTCCTTGCCCGGATGCAGGGTTTGGCGCATATTTGCGCTACATAAGAATCATTCTAATTTATTCCTACAGGGTTTTTCCAAGGGGTTCGTTTACGTGACCGACTATTTGGTAGATTATTATCCTATTATGATTTTCCTCGGCATTGCCGTGGGTCTATCCGCCGTCATCTTAATTGCCTCGTTTTTTGTTGCGCCGCACAAGCCGGATTCGGAAAAAGTTTCCGTTTATGAATGCGGATTCGAGGCATTCGACAATGCCCGTCATAAATTCGATGTGCGGTTTTACTTGGTATCGTTGTTATTCATTATCTTCGATCTCGAGGTCGCGTTTTTATTTCCCTGGGCGATTACGTTCAAGGAAATTGGCTGGTTCGGATTTTGGTCGATGATGGTCTTCTTAGGCATTTTGACCGTTGGATTTATTTACGAATGGAAAAAAGGGGCGTTGGAATGGGAATAAACAATCGCGATGTGATGATCGGCGGCGGTTTGACCCAGGCCGATATTCAAAAAGATCAAGCCGAGGCGCAATTCATCAGCCAAGAATATAACGACAAGGGTTTTGTCGTTACGCAGCTCGATAAATTGGTACGCTGGGCGCGGGCAGGATCGTTATGGCCAATGACATTCGGTTTGGCGTGCTGCGCGGTGGAGATGATGCAAACCGCGGCATCACGTTATGATTTGGATCGGTTTGGCGTTGTGTTTCGCCCATCGCCGCGCCAATCGGACGTGATGATTGTGGCCGGAACATTGACCAACAAAATGGCGCCGGCATTGCGCAAGGTTTACGATCAAATGGCGGAACCGCGCTGGGTTATTTCGATGGGTTCCTGCGCCAATGGCGGCGGTTATTACCATTATTCCTATTCGGTGGTGCGTGGATGCGATCGGATCGTTCCCGTGGATATTTACGTGCCTGGCTGCCCACCAACGGCCGAAGCATTGTTGTACGGCATTCTGCAATTGCAGAAAAAAATCAACCGCCGCAGTTTGATCGCGGCGTAGGCAGGCAAATATGGCTCTGGCAAATTTAGAAACATATGTAACCGGAAAACTAAGCAACCATATCAATGCCAGCAAAATTGCCTATGGCGAATTGACGTTGGATGTAAAACGCGAATCGATTATCGATGTGCTGACATTTTTGCGCGATGATGCGGAATGTCAGTTCCAAATGTTGTGCGATTTATGCGGCGCCGATTTTCCTGGCCGCGCCGACCGGTTTGAAGTGATTTATAATTTATTGTCGGTTACCAAAAACGAACGTATCCGCGTGCGCCTTCAGACCGATGAAACAACACCCGTGCCATCGATTGTTGGCGTATACAGCGCCGCTGGATGGTTTGAACGCGAAGCGTGGGATTTATACGGTATTTTATTTGCGGGCAATCCCGATCTGCGCCGCTTGTTGACCGATTACGGTTTCGAAGGCCATCCGTTGCGCAAGGATTTCCCACTAACCGGTTTTGTGGAGGTGCGTTATGACACCGAACAAAAACGCGTTGTTTATGAACCGGTAAAACTGGCGCAAGATTTCCGCAATTTCGATTATTTATCGCCATGGGAAGGGCTTGATAAATTGCTGCCTGGCGATGAAAAGGCCGGCATCGTGCATCAACCGATTGCTAGCAATGGCAAAAGAAAGGTGGGTTCATAATGTTTGAATTTTTCACCCGGTTTTTTAAACCCAGACGCCCAAAGCCTGTAACGGTACAGCTAGAAACATTTGTTGATCACCGACCGGGATTGAGTCACGGAGAATTGGCAACGATTGCGGCACAATTGGAACCATTAAGATTGCAGCATAAGATTCCTGATATTTGTGGCATGGCCCCCGGTTATCGCAACCAAAGACCCTCTGTTGTATTATCCATTCCAAGAAATTTAGCTAGACCGGATGACATAAGGGCTTTTCGTCTTGCCGCGCAAGATGCCATAAAGCATACAGGTCTGGCGGTATTTGTGGAGTACGACACAGTTGGCACGACCGAAGCTATTAATAGAAAAGCGGTTATAACGTCGGTAACATTGCCGCAGGTAGTAACCGCCCTCGTTGCTTCTGGAAACACCGGAAAGGTTAGGGTCGCATAATGTCTATTCATATTGGCACAGAACAAAGAATTGCTGCCGCGATTATGGAACGGAAAGGTCAGCCAGGAACTATTTTTGCCAATGTTCAATTTGCGGAAGGCATCGCGTTGAGTTGCAAAGGTTTTGTAAAAGTAGATATTGATGAAGGATTGGGGCTTGGAGCAGAACAAGTTGTACAGATGGCTCGTGACATAGGCGTTGCTATAAAGGAAGCTTTTTTAGGCGACTCTGCAATTGAAGGAATTTGTAACAGTGGCAACATAATAGTAGTGCCGCAAGAGTCAGCCGCAGCCACTATCGCCCGGGCACAAAGATTTAGTATGGAGCGTGCCGCCTAATGACCGTTCATATCGAAACAAAAACCAAAACCAATCCGGGCGAGGCGCCGAGTTCTGAAAATTTCACCATGAATTTCGGCCCGCAACATCCGGCCGCGCACGGCGTATTGCGTTTGGTGCTCGAAATGGATGGCGAGGTGATTGAACGCGCCGATCCGCATATCGGTTTGCTGCACCGCGGTACCGAAAAACTGATCGAATATAAAACCTATTTACAGGTCGTACCGTATTTCGACCGTTTGGATTATGTCGCGCCGATGAATCAGGAACACGCCTTTGCATTGGCGGTTGAAAAATTGCTGGGTATCACGCCGCCAAAACGCGCGCAATATATCCGCGTGCTGTATTCCGAAATTGGCCGGATCTTGAACCATTTGTTGAATATCACTACGTTTGCCATCGATGTTGGCGCGATGACGCCGTTATTGTGGGCGTTCGAAGAACGCGAAACCTTGATGGAATTTTATGAACGCGTTTCCGGCGCGCGCCTGCATGCGGCGTATTTCCGTCCAGGCGGCGTGCATCAGGATTTACCGGCCGGATTGGTCGAAGACATGTATCAATTCATCGATCATTTTCCGAAAATTATCGACGATATTGAAGGTCTTTTGACCAACAACCGCATTTTCAAACAGCGCACCGTGGATATTGGCGTTATCACCGCCAAACAGGCGTTGGATTGGGGCCTGTCCGGTCCGATGCTGCGCGGATCGAACACGCCGTGGGATTTGCGTAAATCGCAACCATACGATGTCTATGCCGATATGGCATTCGATATTCCAACCGGTAAAACCGGCGATTGCTATGCGCGGTATTTGGTGCGAATCGAAGAAATGCGCCAAAGCTTGCGCATTATGAAACAGTGTTTAGATAAAATGCCGGGCGGTCCGATCAAAGTGAACGATCATAAAATCGCCCCGCCAACGCGCGGCGATATGAAACGCAGCATGGAAGCGTTGATTCACCATTTCAAATTATATACCGAGGGCTATCATGTTCCCGCCGGTGAAACTTATTCCGTCGTCGAAGCGCCAAAGGGCGAGTTCGGCGTTTATTTAATTTCCGATGGCACTAATCGTCCATATCGTTGCAAAATTCGCGCGCCGGGATTCGCATTCCTGCAGGCGCTGGATTTTATGTCGCGTGGGCATATGTTGGCCGACGTAGTAGCGATTATCGGTTCCATGGATATCGTGTTTGGGGAGATTGATCGATGAGTGCGGAATTGGTGCTCAAACACGAAAGAGCGATCATGGACCTGTTCAAGCTTGGCTTGTTTGGTATGGACCGGGAAAATTTTAATGAGGCTAAATTGCCCGGGGTGCTGGATGCGGGATTCTATCAGGATTGTCGTGTGCTGGCGCTGTATTTGCATGCTTATAATTATATGGCCCCTCCTGGTGGGACGAAGGCACTTTTGGGCGGTACTGCTTGCGAACTGGCAAGCTTGAATGCAGCGGAGTTTGAACGGATGGTTATTGAATGCGGCGACCGGTTTTTACGCGAACGTGTGCCAGGCGATGTACGCCTGTTCATAAGGGCCATGGCCAACGATCTGTTCTTTCACGATCTGGCCAAATATTTTGTGATGTATAATCCACGTCTTGCCGAAATCCACAATGATATTGGGGCCAACAGCGCCGGTAATGGCGTGGCCCAGGCGGTGATGATCGAGGGGAATGTACGATGAAAACAGCTGTTGCGCAAAAATCCGCGCCGTTCGAATTTACGCCGGAAAACAAAAAACTGGCGGAATATCATGTCGCCAAATACCCGAAAGGCCGCCAGCAATCGGCCGTGATGCCCCTCCTGGATATCGCGCAACGGCAATCGGGCGGCTGGCTGCCGAAAGAAGCTATGGATTACGTCGCAAACTATTTGGGAATGCCATTGATTCGCGTATACGAAGTCGCGAGTTTCTATACGATGTACAATTTGAATCCGGTTGGCAAAAATCTGGTTCAGGTTTGCACCACAACGCCGTGCTGGTTGCGCGGATCGGATGAAATCGTCGGCGCGTGCAAGAAAAAATTGGGCATCGGCATGGGCGAAACCACATCGGATGGCAAATTCACATTGGTCGAGGTTGAATGTTTGGGCGCGTGCGTGAATGCGCCAATGGTGCAAATCAACGACGATTTTTACGAAGATCTGGATTCCTCCAGCATGGGTAAAATTCTGGACGATTTATCGGCCGGGCGTAAACCGGTTGTCGGTACGCAAATTGGCCGGCAAAATTCCGCGCCAATCGGCGGCGCTAAAACTTTGACAGAGGTCAAAAAATAAAATGCTTTCGGACAAAGACAGAATTTTTACAAATCTATATGGCCAAGACGATTGGAAACTGGCTGGCGCGAGGCGCCGCGGCGTTTGGTCGGGCACCAAGGATTTGATTTTAAAAGGCCGCGATTGGATCGTCGAAGAAGTGAAGAAATCGGGGCTGCGCGGCCGTGGCGGCGCGGGTTTTCCAACGGGCATGAAATGGTCGTTTATGCCAAAAGAATCTCCGGATGGCCGCCCCAGTTATTTGGTGGTCAATGCCGATGAATCCGAACCAGGCACCTGCAAAGATCGCGACATTTTGCGGTTCGATCCGCACCGTTTGATCGAAGGCTGTTTGCTCGCCTCGGTCGGGATGGGCGTGAAGACTTGTTATATTTACATTCGCGGCGAATTTTATAATGAAGCCAAGCATTTACAGGCCGCTATTGACGAGGCGTATGAGGCCGGCTTGATTGGCAGAAACGCCTGTGGTTCGGGTTATGATTTCGACCTTTATATGCATCGCGGCGCGGGCGCCTATATTTGCGGCGAAGAAACCGCGCAATTGGAAAGCTTGGAAGGTAAAAAGGGCCAGCCGCGATTGAAACCGCCATTTCCGGCGGGTGTGGGATTATATGGCTGCCCGACCACGGTCAATAACGTCGAAACCATCGCGGTCACTGGCGAAATTTTACGCCGCAGCGGCGAATGGTTTGCAAAATTGGGCAAACCAAAAAACGAAGGCACCAAGGTGTTTTGCATTTCCGGCCACGTCAACATGCCGTGCAATGTCGAAGAAGAAATGGGTATCCCATTAAAAGAATTGATTGAAAAACACGCGGGCGGCGTGCGCGGCGGATGGGACAATTTAATGGCCATTATTCCGGGCGGATCGTCGGTGCCGATGTTGCCGAAATCGATTTGCGATACCGTGTTGATGGATTTCGATTCACTGCGCGGCGTGCAATCGGGGCTTGGCACGGCGGCGGTGATTGTGATGGATAAATCCACCGATATTGTAAAGGCGATCGCGCGCCTGTCGAAATTTTACAAACACGAATCTTGCGGCCAATGCACACCATGCCGCGAAGGCACTGGCTGGATGTGGCGGGTTATGGAACGCCTGGTCAAGGGCGATGCGGAAATCCGCGAAATCGATATGTTATTGGATATCACCAAACAAGTCGAAGGCCATACGATTTGCGCCCTTGGCGATGCGGCAGCCTGGCCAATTCAAGGTTTAATGCGCCATTTCCGGCATGAAGTCGAACGGCGCATCAATGAACGTCATATGCCCATAGCGGCGGAGTAAATTATGCCAAAAATAACCATCGACGGAAAAGAAATCGAAGTCCCAGCCGGAAGAACAGTATTCCAGGCTTGCCGCGACGCTGGCGTCGAAGTGCCGCATTTTTGTTTCCATGAACGGCTTGCCATTGCTGGCAATTGCCGCATGTGCCTTGTTGAAATGGAAAAAGCGCCAAAGCCGATTGCGTCTTGCGCGATGCCGGTGGCCGATGGGATGGTGATCAAAACATCGACGCCGCA
Organism: Alphaproteobacteria bacterium; assembly: GCA_004295055.1. Taxonomy (NCBI): domain Bacteria; kingdom Pseudomonadati; phylum Pseudomonadota; class Alphaproteobacteria; species Alphaproteobacteria bacterium. The sequence continues at coordinate 213,945 of SHNJ01000031.1, forward strand.
AGTGATCAAGGCGCGTCAAGGCGTGATGGAATTTTTACTGCTGAACCACCCGCTGGATTGTCCTATTTGCGATCAGGGCGGTGAATGCGATTTGCAGGATCAGGCCATGGCCTATGGATATGATCGCGGCCGGACGCAGGAAATGCGCCGCGCGGTTAAGGACAAATATATGGGTCCGCTGGTGGCGACCGAAATGACCCGTTGTATCCATTGTACGCGCTGCATTCGTTTTGTGGATGAGGTTGCGGGCGTGCCTGAACTTGGCGGCATCGGCCGGGGCGAAGGCATGGAAGTCACGACTTATGTTGAAAAGGCGCTGACATCCGAAATGTCCGGCAATATTATCGATCTTTGCCCGGTCGGCGCGTTGACATCGAAACCTTATGCCTTTACCGCGCGCCCCTGGGAATTGAAAAAAACCGAATCCATAGACGTGTTAGATGGATGCGGATCGGCGATCCGTGTGGATGCTCGCGGGGCCGAAGTTATGCGTATTATGCCGCGCCTGAATGAATCGATTAACGAAGAATGGCTGGCGGACAAGCCACGCTTTGCCTATGACGGATTGAAACGCCAACGTTTGGATCGGCCTTATGTCCGTAAGGGCGGAAAATTACAGCCAGTATCTTGGCAAGAGGCGCTGAGTGTTGTCGCACAAAAATTGAAATCCACATCGCCGGATAAAATCGGCGCGATTGCCGGTGATTTGGTGGATGTCGAATCCACCTATGCATTGAAAAAATTATTATCGTCGCTGGGCGTGACCAGCATGGATTGCCGCCAAGATGGCGCAAAGATCGATCCATCGCAACGCGCGGGATATATTTTTAACACCACTATTGCCGGTATCGAACAAGCCGATGCATGTTTGATCGTCGGCGCGGATTTGCGCAAGGAAGCCCCGTTGGTAATGTCGCGCATCCGCAAACGCTATTTGCAGACCGGCATGCCGGTAAGCCTGATCGGCCCGCGCGTCGATTTGACAGTGAAATTCGAACACATCAGCCAAGACGCCAATATTATCGAACAAATTGCGGCTGGCCGTCATCCATACGCCGAAAAATTGAAATCGGCAAAAAAACCGATGATTATTGTCGGTATGGGCGCATTGCAACGCGCCGATGGCGCGGCGATTTTGGCCGAATGCCGCAAATTGGCGGAATCTTGCAATATGATTCAGCCGGATTGGAATGGATTTAACGTCTTGCACTTAACGGGTGGCCGCGTGGGGGCGCTCGATGTCGGGTTTGTCCCGCAAAAAGGCGGATTCGATGTCGCTGGCATGCTGAATGGTAAACTCGAAGTCGTTTATTTGCTGAACGCCGATGAAATCGACACCAAAAAACTGGGCCAGGCTTTTGTAATTTACCAAGGCCATCATGGCGATGTGGGCGCCAGCCGCGCGGACGTGATTCTGCCTGGCGCAGCCTATACCGAAAAAGACGCGATTTATGTCAATACCGAGGGCCGTCCGCAACAAGCCTTTGCCGCGATCCTGCCGCCAGGCGAGGCGAAAGACGATTGGAAAATCGTCCGCGCCTTGTCGGAACATGTGGGCAAAACCTTGCCGTTCAATACACTGGATGAGTTGCGCCTGCAATTAGGCAAGGATCATCCGATATTCGTGACCATCGGGGATGTAACCAGGGCATCGTGGGGAAATTTCGGCATGGCCGGAACGATTGCCAACACCCCATTTATATTGCCGATGCCGAATTATTATATGACCGATGTCATTTCGCGCAATTCGGTGACCATGGCCAAATGCGCCGAAGAATTCGTGCAACAGAAAAAGGTGGCGGCATGATGAACGACGCATTCATTCAAACCTATGTAATCCCCGCCGCGTGGACCACGGCGAAAATCTTAATGTTCGTTGTGCCATTGCTGGTCGCGGTAGCATTTCTAACATTGGCGGAACGCAAAGTGATCGGCGCGATCCAGTTGCGCAAGGGGCCGAACGTCGTCGGTCCATTCGGTCTGTTGCAACCATTCGCCGATGGTTTGAAATTGCTGATGAAGGAAATGATTATTCCATCCGGGGCGAACCGGTTTTTGTTCTTGCTGGCGCCAGTGATTACATTTTCCCTATCCTTAATCGCCTGGGCGGTGATTCCGGTCGGCGCGGGAATGGTTATCGCCGATATTAATGTCGGTATTTTGTACTTATTTGCGGTCTCGTCCCTGGGTGTTTATGGCATTATCATCGCCGGATGGGCCAGCAATTCCAAATATTCGTTCTTAGGATCGCTGCGCAGCGCGGCGCAAATGGTATCGTATGAAGTTTCCATTGGATTTGTGATCGTCACCGTATTGATGTGCGCGGGATCATTAAACCTAACCAAAATTATCGAGGCACAGTCGGGCGGCATTCAAAATTGGTATCTATTGCCACTGCTGCCGATGGCGGTTGTATTCTTCATCTCTGCTTTGGCCGAAACCAACCGTTCGCCATTCGATTTACCCGAAGGCGAATCGGAACTGGTCGGGGGTTATTTCACCGAATATTCGGGCATGAGTTTCGCGCTATTTTATCTGGGTGAATATGCGGCGATGATTTTGATGTCGGCCATGGCATCGATCTTGTTCCTGGGCGGTTGGGATTGCCCGGTGCCGCTGGAACCATTTACCTGGGTTCCAGACGCTGTCTGGTTTGCGCTGAAAGTCGCCTTTGTGTTGTTCCTGTTTTTGTGGGTACGGGCGACCATGCCACGGTATCGGTATGACCAATTGATGCGTTTAGGCTGGAAAGTGTTTTTGCCGCTGTCGTTATTCTGGGTAATCGTTACCGCAGCTTATTTGAAAGTAACTGGGTTATAGGGGTTTGGGTTTTGGGTTTAGGGAAATTTTCCAAAACCCAAAACCCAATACCCAAAACCCTTAGGAGTTATGTATGTTAAACCGCACCGCACGAAGCTTTCTTTTGACCGAGATATTGCGCGGCCTTGCCCTGACCTTTAAATATATGTTCAAGCCGAAATACACCATCAATTACCCATTCGAAAAAGGCCCGATTTCGCCCCGGTTTCGCGGCGAACATGCGCAGCGCCGCTATGCCAATGGTGAGGAACGCTGTATCGCCTGTAAATTATGCGAAGCGGTTTGCCCCGCGCAAGCCATCACCATCGAGGCCGAGCCGCGCGACGACGGATCCCGCCGCACCACGCGGTACGATATCGACATGACCAAATGTATTTATTGCGGCATGTGCCAGGAATCTTGCCCGGTAGATGCGATTGTCGAAGGCCCAAATTTCGAATTTGCCACCGAAACCCGCGAAGAGCTGTTTTATAACAAAGAAAAATTGTTGGCCAATGGCGACCGCTGGGAAGCTGAAATCGCGCAAAATCTGCAACTCGACGCGCCATACCGGTAAGATTATTAACGGCCCAACCATCTTTGTTTTAAATCGGCGATCCTTGCCGCGCCTATGGTGATAATATTCCGCAAAAAAGGCGTTGCACCAAATGTTGGCGTCCGGGCCGGGGCGGGATGCAAGCGCGATTTTGGCGGGGGATCTTCGAAAAGAGATTCATTGTCGCCAATTACAGCCAAATCTCCCGGGCTGTCTTCCGGCACAGGCAAGTCCATGATACCGTAATTGCCGCTTTGATCGTCCTGGGTGGCATCATTGCATAAATCCAACAGTTCAAATGCACCGAAATCATGTCCGGCGTCTTCCGAAGATTGACTGGGATCGGTGGGCATTGTTTCCACAAGCCCACACTCATCGTCCGGCATTTCAAATATGCACAACCCAGTTGCTTCTTTTTCATCGGGGGGCTGGGATTGCAATTTTTCCAAATATTCATGCGCGTATGTTTTTAAACCGGAACGGGTGTCTTCAGGCAAATTTCCACCAGCCCGATCGATCCAGGCGCAAATTTGATCTGTATCCGTGCCGTTCAAATCCGGGTTATTGAGCGTATATTGTTCAATAGCGGCCTGGCGCACGGCGGCAGAAGAATTTCCAGACAACGCCCGATTTAAAATCGGCAACCGGTCCGATTCCCAATCCGGCATGCAATCCACCGGTGCGTCTAACAAAAAGAAAAGCGCAATATTATCAGGAACTGTGCGGCCGGTATTGCTGGAAAAAATCCGGGCCTGCTGCCACAATATGTCCAGCGCTTCGCCGCGATCCATGCCATGTCTATTTGCGGTGCTTGCGCAAATTCGCAATTCGTCTTCGGTCATCAGGCGGATAGTTGTTACCATTATTCACCAGTCTTTTCTTGATCGTTCCATAATTTACGGCACAATTTGCACCTGAAGAGCCCGTCTTAACATCTCAGGGGATATCGTTAAAGCCTTTGCTCCAGGTTGCACATAACGCATCAGGTCAAACAAACGTGAAAGCGCCAGATGCAATCCCACGTCCTGAACGAATTTTGTTGTTATTTCTGTATGTGGAAAAGGCTCTGGTTGTTCATGGTGGGTACAAGGTTCTCCTCGTTTAGGATATTGAACCGCCAACCAAGCGCTTTGTACGGTATTGGGTTCAGGCCATTTTTTTGCTGCCGGGTCTGGACGAGTTTCAAACTCTGCCAGCATGCCTAATAATTCTTGTTCGGGGTATGTGTTGGCAAGATCGTATATCGTTGCAAAGCATCTATGGGCCTGCGTGATTAGATAATTCTGCATCGGGGTTATACTTCCCGGCAAGCCATATTCATTTACGCGCATCGTCACCACCAAATTTTTTGGATTGAGTCAGGTCAGAAAATATTTTGGGAATAGGGGTGTATGGCGCTAGGCGCCAATAATAATCGCGTTAATAGCAATAATGCTGCATGCGGCGGAAATACGCGCTTTTAATAAGGAAGAAGCAATGGTTAATGCTTGCAGCATGAATTGATTAAAACATATGTTTTTGCGATTGTCAATAAACCTGACGCAAAATCCCGGATGCTATTAAAACTAACGGATTTTCCCGGGTAATAGAACCCCTTTTAATGCAAGACCAATTAAAAATCCGGGAATAAAGGAAAGAATCACCCGTTGTCTTTGAAGCCCTGCTTGTATTGGGAATTTCCGCCGCGCATTTTCATGTACATTGTCTTTTATGTAGACCAGCGCATCGCTAATTTCAGTGCTGGTTAATTTAGGCCAGTTATAAATTTCGTTGGCTGGTTTGGATAAGGCGCCCACAATGCCGCCCATTTTGCCGTTCCAATCGCTGCTGCCATATATTGGTTGGGCCAGCGTATATCCAAATCCGCTGTCGCCAGATATACGGATGCTATCTGCCATGGAGTGTAAGTTATCGGTCGCAGGTTGGAATACTTTGGTAACTTCGGTCACTTCGTTGCGGTAGCCCGCAGTTCCGACGTGAATGCCTGTAAAGGCAAGCGCGGAAACTATTCCGCCGGAAAGTATAACGGCGCTCCAACGCAAAATTCTGTTTTTAGGCAATTTCATAACCGCACCTCTGTTATGTTTCTTTTACAAAAACAGAATGGGTTTGTCCAGAATTACTTCAGTTTGCGTATGGTTACTGGGCTTTTTTTCTTGGCTTTGGAATAGAATTTATCTTTTGCCTCATCCAGCGTCGATAACAATTCGGCGCCGACAGTACCACCATCGTCTTTGACGCCGCTGCGGATGACCACTTGGATACCGTCGATATGGGCCTTGATCAATTCCATCAAACGCTCGTCGATTTCGACATTCTTGGCTTCGGTAAAGTCGCACAAAGATTTACAGAAAATCGTAATCAGGTTGTACCCGAACGTTTCACCCTGGCCGCGCAATTCGTGGCTGATATTGTGAATGTTCTGGATGTATTTCCAGGGATTTTTTGGGTTGGCGGTCAGTTGCTCGTAATTCATTTGCAATTGCGCCAAATTGCCGCGAACCCAATCGCTGTAATCGTCGCTCATATCCTGCAATTGCTGTTCGGCAACGCGGAGCAGGGTTGGATCGATCGATCCGGCATCGGCATCCTTGACGCCCAGTTTCGCCTTTAATTTGTTTGGCAGGTCGAACAGCCAGATTTTTGCCTTGGTATTAAGCGATTCCGGACGCTTGCCAGTTTGAATAATTTCCATCTCCGCCATGCCGATTTTGCGGCGGTCAAATCCTTTGTAAGGCAAATCCTGGCGGCGGCGGTCCGGGCCAAAATATTCCCCGTTATAAATAAACTGGCGGGGCTGGTCGATAATCGACATGATCTTTGCCGCCACCGATTTGGTGGAATAGGGCTTGGTCAGGAATTCGTTAACGCCCAAATCGCGTGCTTCCTGAACGTTATGTATGTCGACCGCGCCGGATACAGCAATAACAGGGATAAAGCGATCCGGCGATTCTTCCGATCTGCGCAGCCAACGAATTAACATCGCACCGGAAACCGGGCTCATCAACCAGTCGCACATGATAATATCGATACCGATTTCACCGGGCTTAGTGGCCGTGAATCCAGCCATTTTCAGATGATTGATGGCTTCGCCGCCATCGCGCGCGACCACCAATTTGCCAACCTTCATGCCGCGCAAGACAGAACACAGGGTCGAGCGCGAAAATTCATCGTCATCGGCAACCAAAACGCTTAGTTTTTCTAGATTGTATAGATTCACCGGCTTATACTCATGTAATTAAGTTTCTATTGTGGCGGTTTGCCGCGATCCTGGCAAGCCGATATGCTGTAGGGGAGCAAAAACATGACAAAAATGTTGGTTTATGCCACAGCCGCGGATATCGATCAGGCGCAGGCCATTGCGCGCGCAGTTGTGGAAAAAGGCCTTGCGGCGTGCGTCAATATTTTTCCAAAAATGGAATCGGTTTATCGCTGGCAGGGCGGGGTTCAGAGCAGCGAAGAAATAGCGATGATTATCAAGACCACCGAAAATCGGCTGGGTGAGCTTGAAAAAACCTTCCGCGCGCTGCATTCGTATGATGTTCCCGCCTTTGTGGCGATTGAAATTAAAAAGGGCCATAGCCCCTTCCTGCAATGGATAGAGGATAACACAAAGCCACTTTAAACACACATACAATTGTATGTAGTTCATTTTATCGTTTTATTTCATATGGTTAATGATATGCTTGCCATATCATTTTCATTTGACATCGGTGGCATATGGGTTATAACAGTGCCTCATTTTTAAACAGGAATAAAACCATGAAAAGTTACACGGCTAAGGAAGCAGATATGAAGACCCAAGCCAAGTGGTACATGATTGATGCCACGGATTTGGTATTGGGCCGTTTGGCCGCCTATGTGGCGTCCGGCTTGCGCGGCAAACTGAAGGCGACTTATACGCCGAACGTTTTGACCGGCGATAAATACGTAATCATCAACGCGGAAAAAGTAGCGCTGACCGGCAATAAAATGGAAGGCAAAGTGTACCGTTGGCACACCGGTTTTCCAGGCGGCGTAAAAGAACGCACTGTAAAACAGATTTTGACCGGCGCCCATGCCGATCGCGTAATCAAAGACGCGGTGAAAAACATGATTCGCAAAGGTCCTTTGCGCAATCAAATGCTGGAAAATTTATATGTGTATGCCGGTACCGAGCATCCACACAGCGCGCAACAACCGCAAATGGTCGATGTTGCATCGAAAAACCGCAAGAATAAAAGGAGTGCAGCATAATGGCACAAGGTTTGGAAAGCCTCTCTAATTTAAAAGCGAAAACGGCTCCGGCTGTTGCTGCGACCGCTGCTGCGCCAGTGCGCGAGAAAAAATTGGATAAACAAGGCCGCGCCTATGCGACCGGCAAGCGTAAAAACGCTATTGCCCGTGTATGGATTAAGCCAGGCAAAGGCAAAATCACCGTCAATGGCCGCGACCATGTGACTTATTTTGCCCGTCCGGTGTTGCGTCTGTTGATCAATCAGCCATTGCAAACCACCAAACGCGAAGGTCAATTCGATATCGATTGCACCATCACTGGCGGCGGTTTGTCCGGCCAAGCCGGCGCGTTGCGTCACGGTTTGTCCAAGGCGTTGACTTTTTTCGAACCGGAATTGCGCGGCTTGTTAAAGTCGGGTGGATTCCTGACCCGCGATCCTCGCGTGGTAGAACGTAAAAAATACGGCCGTGCCAAGGCACGTCGTCGTTTCCAATTCTCGAAACGTTAGTCTTTCGAGTCTTTGGATTCTATGCTATCAAAGAGGCAGCTTCGGCTGCCTCTTTTTTTTTAGTAGGAAATTATGTCCGCTGTAATTAGATCATATAAAAAAATCACTCCGAAAATCGGCAAGAATGTTTTTATCGCCGAAACCGCGGCGATTATTGGCGATGTTGAAATAGGCGATCAAAGCAGCGTTTGGTATGGCTGCACTTTGCGCGGCGATGTGAATCATATTCGCATTGGCTCAAGTACCAACATTCAAGACGGTGTGGTGATTCATTGTGCCAGCAAAGAAAACGGCGATATCCCAACCATCGTCGGGGATGATTGTACCATTGGGCATCAGGCGTTACTGCATGCATGCACCATTGGCAATCGCGTGTTGATCGGCATGCAAGCCTGTATCATGGATGGCGCGAGCGTGGGCGACGAAGCGATTGTCGCGGCTGGCGCATTGGTAACTCCAGGCAAAAAAGTTTTAACCGGTCAATTGTGGGCGGGCCGTCCCGCAAAGTATGTGCGCGAATTGACGGCGGATGAGCGCAAACATTTATCCTGGTCGGCGCAGCATTATGTAAGGCTGGCAAAAGATTATTTATAAATGGCGTGGGACGCAAAAAACATTTTAATCGTTTTTGCGCTGGAATCCGAGGCGCGCGGATTATTTTCACATTTTCCCGTTTGTTATACTGGCGTTGGTAAAATCAATGCGACTTATGGATTGATGCGCGCGCTGAACGATTGGCGCAGGAAAATGGGTGCAAATCCCGAATTGATTTTGAATCTTGGCAGTGCGGGCAGCCCGGTATTCAAGGCCGGAAGCATTATCAATTGTACATCGTTTATCGAGCGCGATATGGATGTAACGCCGCTTGGGTTCGCGCCGTTCCAAGCGCCATTCGATGAAACGCCATCGCCGTTGGTTTATGGCAATCGTTACGCCGATTACCCCGAAGCCGTTTGCGGCACTGGCGATCATTTTGTCGACGATGCTGGCACGCACCCATGGCAAGTGATGGATATGGAAGCATTTGCATTGGCCAAATTCTGCCACCGGGAGAATATTCCATTCGGCTGTTTGAAATTCATCAGCGACGGCGCCGATGGCCAAGCCGCAGAAGTGTGGGAGCAGGCGCTGGATCAGGGCGCGAAATTGTTGCGCCAGGCATTCGACAACTTAAATTAATTTATTAGATTGTGAATGCCTTTTAAGCATAAGAAAAGCCAGGAAATTTTACTTTCCTGGCTTGATATAGTATGGGGTGGATATTAAACCACCTTAAACTTCACATACGTTCCTGGCGCGTCTTCGATGGCTTTTAATTTGCCTTTGCCAGGGATGCGTTTGTCGGCGTCGATTTTGTTGCCGGCATATTCTTTGATCCATTGCTGCCAATGCGGCCACCAGGAACCGGGATGTTCCTTGGCGCCATCGAACCAATCGTCGGCGCTTTTTTCAAGACGCGAACTGGTCCAATACTGGTATTTATTGGCATCCGGATGGTTGACGACGCCGGCAATATGGCCTGAACCCGACAGAACGAATTCCACGTCGCCTTTGTAAATTTGCGTGGCGGAGTAAACCGATTTCCACGGGCAAATATGATCTTCTTTGGTGCCTACCAAATAAGTCGGCGTGTCGATTTTACGCAAATCCAACTTGGTGCCTTTCAAACTGACGCCACCCGGTTGGATCAGCAGGTTTTTCTGATACATATTGCGAAGATAGAAACTGTGCATCGCGGCCGGCATGCGGGTAGAATCCGAATTCCAATACAACAAATCGAATGGGAACGGTTCTTTGCCCAGCAAGTAATTATTGATCACGAACGACCAGATCAAATCGTTGGCGCGCAGCATGTTGAACGTGGTGGCCATTTCATAGCCTTCCAAAAAGCCGCGCTTGTTCATGCGTTTTTCCAGCGCCGCTAATTGTTCTTCGTCGATAAAGACGGATAATTCGCCCGCTTCGGTGAAGTCAACCAGCGTGACCAAATAAGTCGCGGATTTTACGCGTTCATCCTTTTGCGCCTTCATATAGGCGAGCAGGGAGGCTAGCAATGTACCGCCAAGGCAATATCCAACGACGTTGAATTCTTTCTCGCCGGTGACTTTTTCCATCGCATCCAATGCCGCCAACGGACCTTCTTCCATATACGCGTCAAAGCCTTTATCGGCGAGTTCTTTGCCCGGATTGACCCAGGAAATCATGAACACGGTATGGCCCTGATCGACCAGCCATTTGACATACGAATTTTTCGCGCGCAGATCCAAAATATAAAATTTGTTGATCCATGGCGGAATGATCAGCAATGGGGTTTTGTGCACTTTTTCCGTCGATGGCGAATATTGAATCAATTGCATCAAATCGGTTTGCAAAATAACTTTGCCCGGTGTCACGCCGATATCGCGGCCGACTTGGAATGCTTTTTCATCGGTCATGCGGATGCGCAAATTGCCTTTGCCGCGTTCCAAATCCTCCAGCATATTTTTAAGTCCGCGAACCAGATTCTCGCCCTTGGAATCGATGGTGGCTTTCAATACTTCGGGATTGGTCATCACGAAATTGGATGGCGCCATCGCATCTACGAACTGGCGGGTGTAAAAATCCACTTTGCGCGCGGTTTGTTCGTCCAAACCATCGATTTCCTTGATCGAATTTTGAATGGTGCGCGCGGTCAATAAATAAGATTGTTTGATAAAATCGAAAATGGCGTTTTGTTGCCAGGCTTCGTCTTTGAACCGGCGGTCTCCGGCCGGCGTTTCAATAACTGGTGCCGATGGCGTTCCGGCCAGCCAGCGGCGGGAGGTGTTATTCACCAAGGTGATATAATCCTGCCACCAATCCATTTGCGCTTTCCATAATTTGGTTGGATCGGTCAACATGCGGCGGGTCATTTCAAAAAATGCTTTGCCCACATTGGCGGGATCGCCCATGCCCATGCCGTTCATCGCTTCGCCGCCACCTTTGGAATGTTGTTTGACAAAATCACCGACCAGTTTTTGCGACTGTTCGGCAATGCTGGTCATGATCTTGGACCATTCTTTTGGGTCAAAGTTTTTGGACGTTTTTTGCTCGGCATTTTGGGACATAATAACCTCAGGAAAACAATGGAAAAAACAAGGACTTAGAGATGTTCAGGATAGCGCATAGAAGTGAATAAAAGGTTAGTTGCAATTACACAGGCAGTGATGCATAACTACGCCTTTGGGGGAAGGTATTTATACCATATATGCCCCTTGGGAAAATAGTCAATTCAATAAAGGCAATAGAATCAAAGGGTTTAGCGATGTCTCGGACACTATGGCGTATCTCGGTTTGTATGTTGTTAGCGGCAGTTTTTTTGCACCTGCAAACTAACTCGGCTTTGGCTTTTGGCGATAGCGGCGTTTCCTATCAAATCAAGCCGCAAAATGCTGCATCGCAGCAAAACTCCCCAGCTGTAAATAACATCGCAGCAAATAAGCCGATGTCCGCACCACCGTCCGCCAATGCGCCAGCTTGGTATAACAAGGCGCAGAATTTCTTTCGTAACGAAGGCGAACCAGTTCCAGTAAGCGCCGCGACACCGCTGCCTCCGGTAAAGACAGCCGCACCGGCCGCAATATCGGAACCGGCAAAGGCTGCAATCCCTGGATTCGCGCCGCCAAAATTTTCGGAATATGCTCCACCAGCTCAGAATACCCCTAATTGGAATCCGATCACACCGCCTGCACAAAAACCGCAAGCGGCTGCGCCAAACAATGCATTTTCTTCGATGCCTTTAACGCCGCCATCGGATTACAATGCGAATGCCCAGAATAATAACGCAGGTCCGTCTTTATCCGCATCGACCGCCCCGGCATTGAATCCAGCCAGCCAGCAGGATTATTTCAACCAATCGCAAAAACGCGCGGCTGGCGCTCCTGTCGAACAACCTTTGCGCGCGCCAGCGCAAACCGCGCCGATGAATTCCTATCCAAATTTGTCGTCCGTGCCGATGCAGCCATTGCAGGATCAATCCAGCGGCGAATGGGCGCGTAAATTGCAAGCCGATCACGCGGCCGCGCAACAAGCCATGCAACAAGACTGGGCACAGCCGTCGAACGATTACATCCAAGAATTCCCAATGGTTCCACAACAAGCCCTAGCGCCATCGCCAGCCGAAATGCCGGCGGCAACGCCAAATTGGTCGCAAACGGCTGTTCCGGTTCCACAAAAAATGGCAACGCCAGTGACCCAGCAAAATGTTGATTCCTACCGTGCCGCGCAACCAGTGCGTTCGGAATCGCCGCAGGCATCCAACGCGCCAACGGTCCATAATGCCGATACGCAAAACTGGCCAAAAACGCCATTATACGTGATGGAAAATAACAGCGGTTTTGATAATAACACGCCGCTGGTTCCACCAACGACGCCATACAGCCAGAATTCTTATCAAGGCGCGAATGATCTGGCTTGGAACGAAGTGCCGCCAGCGACAACACCAGTTGCGCCATCGGCTTCGATGCAGCAACAGGCAACATCGCAACAACCGTCGATTATTTCCTATGGCAATGTGTACATCACCACAGGCGATTCCTATCAACGCAATGCGCAGCCGGATGCACCGGTAACGGCACAACAAAACTGGACAGCGCCAGCGGCAGCGCCGGCATCGAATGCCGCCGCGATGACTCCCGCGACTCCATATTTGAATCCACGCGATCTAAGTCTGATGATGACGGCCGAAGGCACTCCGGCACCGGCCATGGCGCAACCATCTTGGGTTGGCGACAGCTATTATAACTCTGCCAATAATCTGCAGGGCATGCCGTTGCAACCTCCATCCAATGCGTTTGCTCAACAACCGATTGCCGCATCGCCATTTGCAGGATATCAGCCATCTGTAACCAATATGGCGGAAATGGCGCCTATGAATATGCCGGCTCCGTTTGTTCCTCCCGTACAGCAAGGCAATTATTATTCCTGGTCTGACATGACCGGCCAAGGCGGTTTGGTTCCACCGGCTGAAATTACCGGCGCGACCCCATGGAGCTATAATGGCGGCGCGATGCAAGCATATACCGATCGCATGATGCAATCGGCTCCATACACATCTGGCACTGGCGCTCCATATTATCCGTATGGCTATTCCGGTTTTGGTAACTGGCAGGGTGCAAGATCGCCGTATCGCACGCAAGTTGCGTCGAATACCGCCAGCATTCCTTCCGGTACCGGCCAATATCCAACCCCAATCGGTGCGTTTGATACCAATAAACCGGTTGCAACGATTTATTTCCACGGCGACAACTCCAATTTAGGCGCTGAGGAAAATAAGGTTCTGAAGCAATTGACCGATTGGTTCCAAGGCAAAGGCGGCGGTTTGAAAGTCGTGGGCCATTCCAGCGCCCGCACCGCGGACATGGATCCGGACAAACAAAAACAACGCAATTATAAATTATCGTTAGACCGCGCCGATAATGTTGCCAAACGTTTGCAAAAATTAGGCGTTCCAAAAGACCGCGTGATTGTCAGCGCGCATGGCGATACCGAAAAAGCCTATTCCGAATCGATGCCATCGGGCGAGGCTTGGAATCGCCGCGTAGAGATCTATTGGGATATGTTCTAAGCAAAATCCCAAGTCTTTATTAATTTCCAAAACAGCCCTCCCCCTTGTGGGGAGGGTTAGTTATTCTTAGACGCGATAGCGTCTTAGAATAACTTGGGTGGGGGTGCGCGATGATAGCAATTACCCCCACCCAAGCTTCGCTAATTTGCTTCGCAAATAAGCTACGCTATCCCTCCCCACAAGGGGGAGGGAATATTTTTATAATAACAATAATTAGTTCTTACTTCCCGGCATCGATATGCACATCCACCAATTGCCCGACATAGGCTTGCATCGCGCCTTTAGGGAAGGAATATAGGATCTGCAATACGCGTGTATCCACGCGTTCGGTGCTCTGTCCCGTCAGGGATTTTTTCGGCACGACATAAGGTTCAATCCGCACAAATTTCAAATCGGTCTGGATTTGCTTGTTGCCGCGCAGGCTGGCATGGGCCTTGGTATTCGGCTTTACCCGCCAGGCATCGTTTTCATCAATATCGACGCGAATATATAACAAATCGGTGCTGCCCAAAATAATCAGTGGGTTATTGGCGACTTGCGCCGGGGCAAATTCCCCTGGCCGAACGTCGACCTTTAATACTTCGCCATCAATTGGGGCGCGAATACTGCGAATTTCCAAATCTGTTTGCGCGGCGGCCAGTTCCGCTTGCGCCCGTTTGACATTGGCGCTGGCCAATTGGGCCGCATATTGCCGCGATTTAAATTCTTCCTTGCTGACCGATTGCATATCGCTTAATTTCTTCCAGCGGTCGAATTTTTGTTGCGCGTCCAGGCGTTCGGCTTCGGCCACATCCAACGCCGCGCGTTTGATATCGACATTCGCTGTCGCCTCGCGATCGTCCAAAGTGAATAATATATCGCCTGTCTTTACCATTTGCCCGACTTGAACTTTGACATATTTTACAATTGCGCCGATGGGCGATGCGATTTCAATATTCTCGCTGCTGGCCTCGATAATGCCGGTTCCGGATATCGTTTGATCGAATGGCGCCGGTGCGGGTTCCGACATTTCCGCCGGGGGTTTGGGGACATCCTTGCGTTGCTTGGCGACGAAATTGGCGGCGAATACGACACCAATAATGGCTAATACGGGAAGTATATATTTACGCATGGCGGCACCTAATGAATAATTTCTTTATAGTCGGTTGTAATTTTCACGACCCGTCCGTCATCCAATTGCGCGATCCGGTCGGCATATTGGAAAATCCTATTGTCGTGAGTAACGATAATCAAGGTTTTGTTGTGATTGGCTGCGGTTTGTTTTAACAATTGGATCACTTTTTGCCCTGTCTGATTGTCCAGCGCCGATGTGGGTTCATCGCAAACGATAATGTTTGGCTGATGCACCAGCGCCCGGGCAATAGCAACCCTTTGCTGCTGGCCGCCGGACAATTGTCCGGGCAGGCTGCGTCCACGATCGCCAAGGCCAACTTCACCCAGCATTTCTGTTGCTTTTTTTATCGCTTTGGACTGGGACATGCCTTGCAGCAATAAAGGAACGGCCACATTTTCCGCCGCGCTTAGCGAAGGCAATAAATTGAACGACTGAAAAACGAAACCAATATTTTTGCCGCGAAACATGGTGGTTTCCCGCGTGCTCATGTTTTTATAGTCCGCGCCTAATACTTTGCACTCGCCATCATCGCGGTTAAGAATCCCGGCGATGACCGAAATTAATGTTGTCTTGCCGCAACCGGACGGGCCGACCAGCATCAACAATTCACCCTTGTATATTTCCAGTTCAATGCCGCGCAGCGCCGGTACCTTCGTTTCTCCGGAGCCGAAGTTTTTTTGCAGATTATGGCATCGGACGGCTACATCTTTCATGTCATCACCGGAATACTATGCCAGGTTCCTGGCGCAAGACTTTTAGCAGGCTCAAAAATCCGGCCAGCAGGCAAATTATGGAAATGGCGCCAGCGGCGACAACCGGAATTTGCCATACCATTAAAAAGGCGAGGCGGGAACCGCTCATCAGCGTGCCGAATAGCGCCGCCGCCCCAAGCCCAATGCCGTATCCCATGCTGCCGACGACAACGACTTGGGTTGCCACAATACGGAACAACCGTCCATTGGTCGCGCCTAATGCCTTTAATGTCGCAAAATATTTAAGATTATCCAAAGTGAAATTGTATAATATCTGTCCGCAAACCAACAAACCGATTACAAACCCAAGCGCCATCGAAATCGAAAAATTGATCAGAATGCCGGTGTTGGTCATCACATATTGTTTGGTCAGTTCCTGGAATTGTTCGCGTGTCAATGCTTTCAATCCGGTGGTTTGCTGAATGTTGTCGGCGACTTGCTGAATATTTTGGCCCGGTTTTGCCTTGGCCAGGATAAAGGTCAGCATTTTACGCGTTTTTGGCGCATAGGAAAGCGCGCGGTTATAAGTGGTATAAATCAAAGGTTCCCAGAAAAACTTCCGGCCCACTTCGAAAAATCCGGTAATAATCGCTTGGTTGTCATTGATGTCAATCGAATCGCCGACCTGTAAAACTGGCTGCGACCCATCTGGATTCGGTTTTAATTTCAACGTGCGATCCAATTCCTTTATTTCCACCATAATAGCCTGATCGCGGCGCAAATCGGTCAATTTGCCTTGCACCATTTTGGCGGGGCCACCCACCAGTGTCGCATCATCGACGCCCACCATCAAGCAGGTCACGGTTTTGCCATCGGGCAGGCGACAATTGGTGCGGATACGCATTAATGGCACCGCCCATTCAACGCCGGAAACGCTGCGCACCCGGTCGAGCGCGGTATCGGGCAGGGGTTTATATTCCTCGCTCATTTGCACTTCGGGATCCATGACCCATAAATCATACGGGCCGACCGTATCGCGGATGCTCGCGCCGGTATTGTACATTAGGCCAAGAAAAATGGATGCTTGTTGCGCAATCAATAGGGTCGCAAAGGCAATGCCGAAAATCAGCGAAAAATATTTTAATTTATCGCCCATCAGCATTTTCAGTGCGATTAAATTCATGATGGAATCCTAGGCGGCTTTGATATCCTTGTGCGCGTAGTATTTTTTACCATTGCTGGTGCAAGAATCCAGCGCCAATTGCACATAAAGGGGGGCGATGGATTCGGGCGGTGGCAAAGTCATCGGATTCTCGCCCGGAAACGCCTCGGCCCGCATTTGGGTACGCACCGCGCCTGGATCGACGAGGTTAACACGAATATTGGTGCTGGCGACTTCGTTGGCGTAAGTGTGGGCCAGCGATTCCAGCGCCGATTTGCTGATATTATACGCGCCCCAATAGGCGGGATTGAATTCGGTCACGCCGCTGGTGGTGAAAATAACCCGTCCGGCTTTCGATGATAATAAGCCGCCGTGCATTGCGCGTAATAAACGCCAATTGGCGTGCACATTCACGGTCATAACATTGGTGAAATCGCGCGGTTTTGTATCGTGCAAGGGACCCAGGATACCCAGCGTCGCGGCATTGCCGACAAACACATCCAGCCGACGGAATTTTTTGGCCAATTCCGCCGCCAGCGTGTCGATCATTTCAACTTTGGATAAATCCAGCGGCACCAAGGTTGCCTCGCCGCCTGCCGCTTGCACCAGGTCGTCCGTTTCTTCCAGCGCAGGAACATCGCGCCCGGTTAAAATCAACCGTGCGCCTTGACGGGCAAATTCCACCGCAACGGCGCGGCCGATCCCGCGCGATGCGCCGGTGATCAAAACAATTTTATCCTGAAGAAGTTTCATTAACCGGCCTTACGCCATCTCGCGCAACAAAGGCAGGTTGGAATCATCCGCTGCGCCTTTTGCTTTTTTTGGTTCGTAATCGGTCAAGGCGATTGGGTATTCGCCGCTGAAACAAGCATCGCAAAATTGCGGCATTTTGTTATTGCGGCCGGCTTCGCCCATCGCGCGGTACAGGCCATCGATGGAAATAAACGCCAAACTGTCGGCCTTGATCATTTTACGGATTTCCTCGACCGGGTATTGCGCGGCGATCAAATCCTTGCGGTCCGGGGTGGCGATGCCATAAAAACACGGGTTCATGGTCGGCGGCGATGCGATACGCATATGCACCTCGCTGGCGCCGGCGGCGCGGATCATTTCGACGATTTTTTTAGATGTGGTACCGCGCACGATGGAATCGTCCACCAGAATTACGCGCTTGCCCTTGATATGCTGCACGTTGGCGTTGTGTTTCAATTTAACGCCCAAATGGCGGATTTTATCGGTCGGTTCGATAAAGGTACGGCCAACATAGTGATTGCGGATAATGCCCATGTCGTATGCGATTTTCGATTCGGTGGCATAACCGATGGCGGCGGGAACGCCGGAATCGGGAACCGGGATAACCATGTCGGCTTCGATAGGGGATTCTTGCGCGAGAATGGCCCCGATTGCCTTGCGCGCCGCATAAACATTTCGCCCGTCGATAGTGGAATCCGGACGGGCAAAATAGACATATTCAAAAATACAGAATCGCGGGGTATTTTGCGGCAGCGGCATCAATGACCGCACGCCGGATTTGGTGATAATCACCATCTCGCCCGGTTTTACGTCGCGAATAAATTCCGCGCCGATAATATCCAGCGCCACGGTTTCCGAACACAAAATGTGCGAATCGCCCAATTTGCCTAAAACCAGCGGACGCACGCCGTTTGGATCGCGCACGCCGATCACGGCTTCTTTATTCATCATTACCAGCGAATAAGCGCCGGTAATTTTACGGCAAGCATCAATCACGCGGTCAATAATAGATTCTTTTTTCGACAGGGCGATTAAATGGATCACCACTTCGCTGTCGGTGGTGGATTGGAAAATCGCACCTTGTTTTACCAATTCTTTTTTAATTTCGAGGGCGTTGGTCAGATTGCCATTATGCGCCAGTACAAATCCGCCAAAATCAAGTTCAGCGAAAAATGGCTGGACGTTGCGCATGATTACATCGCCGGTCGTTGCGTAGCGCACATGGCCGACGCAATTATTACCGGGCAATTCGGCAATTGCAGACTCGCTGCCGAAATTGTCGGCGACATGGCCTAGCGCGCGGGTAGCATGGAATTTTTTGCCATCGAAAGAAACGATACCGACGGCTTCCTGGCCTCGGTGCTGCAAAGCATGCAGGCCAAGCGCGGTATGGGCCGATGCGTCGCCATGATTGAAAATGCCGAACAGACCGCACTCATCCTTGAACTTGTCGTCATCAAAAGGATTGGTGGTGAATTTGTCTAAATCCAATGTCATCGCAATGTCCCTTTACCCGTGATGATCCTGTTATTTTTTATTAGGGGGCTGGGGGCTCCAGCCCATTTTTTTCAATATCCTTATACTCGGTTTCCTTGGAATTTTCATCTGCTTTCTGTTTTTCTTTGTCGCGCAAGGAATCCTCATCATCTACTTGATTTTGCTGTACAAAATCAGCGATATAATCCGTTGCGGTTTGGATATAATGCAGCGTATAGGCATTTTTCAGCGAATCCGGATATTCATCCATGTCCGGCACCGCAGCCGAATACAGAAAAAATGCCATGCATATAATCAACCCGCCACGCACCACGCCAAACACAAATCCCAACGACCGGTCCGCCGAACCAAAGGCGGTTTTATGCACCCATTTCGACAGGAAATGGGTAAACACCGATACGATAATCAACGTGCCTGCGAATAATATAGCGCCAGTGACGAAATCGGCCATGGCCGGATTATGAATAAAATCCCGGGTGACCGGTTGGAACGGCGCAAAGCCGTAAAATAGAGCGAGCAGGGCGGCAGCCCATCCGGCAATCGACAAGGTTTCTTTGACAATGCCGCGCCATGCCCCGAAAAATCCGGAAATGACGATAACAGCCAATACGATTAAATCGATAGAGGTAAGATGCAAGCGAATGCTCCGCGGCTGAAAGTATCAGGTTGCCAACCTAGGTGTAGATTTTCTAGACGATAGACCGTCCCGAAGCCCCAATTTTTGCAATAATTCGTGGATATTTTCAATCGATGTGGCGCCGATGCCGGAAAAATTCTGATAATTGCGTCCTTGCATCGGTTTGGGCAAGAAAGCATGCTTGAATCCTAACTTCGCGGCTTCTTTGATGCGTTGATCGATTTGCGACACGCTGCGTACTTCGCCGGACAATCCGATTTCGCCGAATAACACTGTATCGCTGGCAATCGAGGTGCCGGACAGGGCGGATGTCAATGCCGCCGCAACCGCCAAATCGGCGGCGGGTTCGGTAATGCGAATTCCGCCAGCAATGTTCAAATAAATATCGTAATTCGATAATGGAATTCCGCAACGCGCCTCCAACACGGCCGCCAGCATCGATAAACGTCCGGCATCCCAACCGATCACGGTGCGTCGCGGCGTGCCGAAATTGGTGGGATTGACCAATGCTTGCACTTCGACCAATACGGGCCGTGTGCCTTCCATCCCGGCGAATACGGCAGAACCGGAAACATCGCCGCGCCGTTCGGATAAAAATAATGCCGATGGATTTGGAACTTCTTGTAATCCCAATTCGGTCATAGAAAACACGCCGATTTCATCCGCCGCGCCGAAACGGTTTTTCACTGCCCGTAAAATGCGAAAATGATGGCCTCGCTCGCCTTCGAAATACAATACAGTATCGACCATATGTTCCAAAACACGTGGCCCGGCGATGGTGCCTTCCTTGGTCACATGGCCAACCAGGAACAATACGAATCCGCGCGCCTTGGCAACGCGAATCAATTCATGCGCCGATGCGCGAACTTGGGAAACCGTGCCAGGCGATGATTCAATCGCTTCCAAATATAAAGTCTGCACGGAATCGACCACGACTACTTTTGGGCCGTCCGCACGGTCGATGGCGGCAATAATATCGCCAACATTCGTCGCGCTGGCCAATTCCACCGGCGCGGATTCAACTTGTAATCGCCGTGCGCGTAGGCGGATTTGTTCCATCGATTCTTCGCCCGAAATATAGGCGCAAGGCAATTTCCCGGATAATTTCGCGACCACTTGCAATAACAAAGTCGATTTGCCTATGCCAGGATCGCCGCCGATTAAAATCACAGAACCTGGCACCAAACCGCCGCCGCAAACCCGGTCGAATTCGTTCACGCCGCTTTGCGCGCGGGTATAATTTTTATCTTCGGCCTGAAGGGACGAGAATTCCAATTTGCGCGACGATTTAATTTTGCGGGAAAATTGGCTGGTCTTGGCCGCTTGGACTTCTTCAGTCAGGGTATTCCACCCACCGCAAGCCTCGCACTTGCCCATCCATTTTGGGAAAGAACTGCCACAGGATTGGCACACGAAGCTGGATTTATCTTTGGCCATACTGACTTTATACCCTCCCCTTGAGGGAGGGTCAAATGCTGAAGCGTAGCGAAGCATTTGGGGTGGGGATGCGGTGGTGAATATTAGAGAATCTTTGGGGGAGAGAATCGGTCCCCACCCCAAAGTTGCTCACCGCAACTTTGACCCTCCCTCAAGGGGAGGGTAATTGTCTACAATTTAAGCAACTTTAACGGCCATTTCAATCGGGCCCTGGGCTTTGCCATGGATGAATTGATCGACATATTCATTCATGCTGGAATCAATTTCTTTTACCGGGCCGGTCCAGATAATTTTGCCATTGTATAGCATCGCGACGCGGTCGGCGATTTTACGCACGCTAGCCATGTCATGGGTAATGGAAAGCGTGGTGGCACCCAGTTTTTTCACTGAGTCCTTGATCAATTGATTGATGACATCCGCCATGATCGGATCAAGGCCCGTGGTCGGTTCGTCAAAGAAAATAATTTCTGGATTCGCGGCAATCGCGCGCGCCAGCGATACGCGTTTTTGCATCCCGCCCGATAATTCGGCCGGGAACAAATCGCCGGTTTGCGCCGGCAATCCGACCTGCGCCAGTTTTTCAATCGCAATCTTTTTGGCTTCTTCACGGGCAACACCGCGGCCTTGGATCAAGCCGAATGCCACGTTTTCCCATACGGGGAGCGAGTCGAACAGGGCGGAGCCTTGGAACAACATGCCGAATTTATGCATGATTTCCTGGCGTTCGCGCGCGCTTAATTTGGTGACTTCTTCGTCATCGATTTTAATGCTGCCGGCATCGGGACGGACAATGCCTAAAATACATTTCAACAATACCGATTTGCCCGATCCCGATCCGCCGATAACGACAACCGATTCGCCCTGATTGATATCGAGATCCAATCCTTGCAAAACTTTTTTCGGGCCGAAAGATTTATACAGGCCGCGTATGGAAATTTTTACGGTCATCGGGCAAAGAACATTTCAGTGATAAAGTAGTTGAAGATTAGAATCATGATCGAGGCCGTAACGACGGCCTTCGTCGTTGCCGCGCCAACGCCTTGTGCGCCGCCGCGGGAATTATAGCCTTGATAGCAGCCCATCAAAGTAATCAGGAATCCGAAACAGGCGGCCTTAACAAGGCCGGAATACACATCTTCGAATTCTAAATAATCAAAAGTATTTTTAAGATAAGTCGCGCCGTTAAAGCCCAATTTGTAAACACCAATAATATATCCGCCAAACACGCCGATAATATCGCCAACCAGAACGAGCAGGGGAAGCATCGTCACACCGGCAATCAGCCGGGGCGCGACTAGATAATGCATCGGGTTGGTGGAAAGGGTGGTCAACGCGTCGATTTGTTCGGTCACGCGCATGGTGCCGATTTCGGCGGCCATCGCGGCGCCAATGCGCCCGGCGACCATCAATCCCGCCAATACGGGGCCCAATTCGCGGGTCATGGATAGAACGACGACGGTTGCAACCGCGCCTTCGGCCGAAAAGCGCGCAAAGCCTGTATAGGATTGCAATGCGAGCACCATGCCGGAAAATAGACAGGTCATGCCAACGACGGGCAGGGAGTAATAGCCGATATCGATAATCTGCCGCAAAATCAGGCGCGGATAAAATGGCGGCGACACGCTGGCGCGCAGACCGCTCCAAGTAAAGGCGGCCAGCCGCCCAGTCGCGGCAAGAAAAGTAATAAAAGTTTGACCGATAGTGGATAAGAATAAGGTAGGATTTTGCATAAGCGAAACTTATACCAAGATTAAGCCCAATTGGCCAGAAAATGTTACTCTAACGCCGGCGCCTGTTGGCCAATAAGCCTGCGAATCCAAGCAAGACCGGCGCGCCAGGGGAAGGAACCTGTTCTACATCGAAATTGATTTCAAAATAGGCAGTGATGTTGTTCGCGCTTTGCGACAAGACGGTAAAATCCGGATTCGTGGTTGGTACCAAAGGACCAAATTGAAATGTGATATTGTTCATGCCAGTGCCATAAAAGGCGTTAGGGTCAATCAGGCCTTGTCCGGTAGATCCCCAAATATCGTTTGTAAACGATATGTTGCCGCTTTGCGGAGTATAATTAAAGACAAAAGCCAATCCAGGAGCGCTTACTAAAACATTCGGATCGGAATTGACTAGGGCATAAATTTGATATCCGTGGGCGAAAGAAAACGAAACAGGGTTGGGAACATTCAGATTAATGTTGGCGGTGCCGTTATGGGATACCCAATAGCTCATTCCGTTGATTCTGTATTGATTTGGATCAATGGCGGGAATCCACCATTCTCTGGTAGATGGGGTGCCGTTGTAATCAACATTGCTGACACTGTGGGTGTACTGAATAATATCGGCATTTGCCAAAGGGGCTATGGTAGTAACCGCGCCTACTGCAATAGCAGGAATATAATTTTTTATAGTCATTATACATATCTCCGTTTTGGTTTACGGCCTAGGCCGCATAGGATTTCCGTGGTGCGGGTGCGTGCTTCGCCGGCCAGGTGATTGACCGTATATTGATCGTGCAGAATCGCGACCATTTGCCCTGGTTGCACTAAATGCGCCGGAATATCGGTGACATCGACGGTGATTAAATCCATAGACACGCGGCCGACGACTGGGCAACGGTAATCGCCAATCCAAATCGTGCCGGCGTTCGACAGGGATCGCATATATCCATCCGAAAACCCGCCACCCAGCGTCATGATGCGGGTGGTGCGTTCGGTTTTATAGGTGCAGCCGTATCCGATGGTTTTTCCCGCCGGAATTTCTTGCAACTGTAGGACTGGAAATTCGAGCCGCGCCACGGCACGCATGATGTTGGGCTTATTCGGTTGCGGATTCATGCCGTAAATGCTTGAACCGATGCGCACCATATCGAAATGATAATCCTTGCCCAGGAACGAACCGCTGGATGCGGCGATGCTGGCTGGGACCTTTGGCAATAACGCAAGGGCCTTGCGGAAATCGTGTAATTGCTGCGCATTCATCGGGTGATTGGCAAGGGCAGGAACGGCCAAATGACTCATCACCAATTCTAATTGCAAACCGCTTAATAAATCCGGGTTCTGGGAAAGTTTAGTGACTTCTTCAATCGGCATGCCCAAACGATTCAACCCGGAATCGACATGAATCGCGACAGGTAGAATTTTTTCAACCCGCGCCGCATAATTGGCGCATTCCGCCAATTGGCCCAAATGATTTACGACTGGGATCAAATTATGTTTGTAAATTTCAGGGACTGTGCCGGGAATCGCGCCGTGCAGTACAAAGATTCTGGAATTCGGCAAATGTGGGCGTAAATCCATGCCCTCTTCGACCCAGGCGACAAAGAAATCTTTGCATCCAACTTCGGATAGGGCGACCGCCACCCGGTCCATGCCCAGCCCATAGGCATCGGCCTTGACCACGCTGGCGCAAATAGCCGGCGCAACCGTTTTTTGCAGCAATTGATAATTGCTGCGAACGGCATCCAGGTCCACGGTCAATACGGGACCCGCGTTAAACAGCTGATTGCTGTTAGAAACCGGAATGATCTTCGCCGTCGGCTGGGGCATAGTTTGAAAACTTTGTGGTTGATGGTTGGAAATGCAAGGTCACGGAACCGATCGGGCCGTGACGTTGCTTGCCGACGATAACTTCGGCCAAATTTTTGATTTTCTCAAAACCCATATTCCATTTTTCGGCGCGGGCGTAAAATTCATCCTGGCTTTCATCGCTTTTGGCGTGGCGCGGTTCGGCCCGTTCGGCGTAATAGGCTTCGCGATACACAAACATAACCACGTCGGCATCCTGTTCGATCGAACCGGATTCGCGCAAATCCGCCAATTGCGGACGCTTATCGTCGCGGTTTTCCACCTGGCGCGATAACTGGGACAGGGCAATGACTGGAATATGCAATTCTTTCGCAACCGCCTTTAGTCCGCGGGAGATTTCGGAAACTTCCTGCACGCGGTTATCGCCCTTGGAAAATCCGCCTGGCAGGGTCATCAATTGCAAGTAATCGATAATGATCAGGCCCAAATTGGTTTGGCGCGCCAAGCGGCGGGCGCGGGTACGCAGCGCGGAAATGGACAGCGCCGGAGTTTCATCGATCCAGAACGGGATTTGCGATAATGTGTTCGCGGCATCGACCACACGTGAAAATTCATCGCGGTTAATCGCGCCGCGGCGGATCAATTCGGATGAAATTCCCGATTCCTCGGAAATAATACGGTTGGCCAATTGTTCGGCCGACATTTCGAGCGAAAAGAATGCGACGGTTTTCGGCTTTTCTTTTGGATTTTCCCGGTTTTCCTGGCCGAATTTGCGCGCGACGTTAAAGGCGATGTTGGTGGCTAGCGCAGTTTTTCCCATCGACGGGCGGCCAGCGAGAATAATCAAATCGGAATTGTGTAACCCGCCCATTTTTTTGTCGATATCGAGGAATCCCGTCGCAACGCCGGAAATACGGCCATCGTTCTTATGCGCCGCCTGGGCGGTGTTGATCGCGCTGGTCAGCGCCTGGGACAGGGGTTGAAACCCGCCCTCGACATTGCCGGTTTTAGACAGTTCGAATAATTTCTGCTCGCATCCTTCGACTTGTTCATTCGCGGTCAATTCTACCTTGGGATCATAGGCATCGTTGACCATTTCTTCGCCGATGGATATCAACTGGCGCCGCATGAATAAATCATGGATCAACCGGCCATAATCGTAGACGTTGACGATGCTGCCGATCGATGCGGCCAGGCGCGCCAGATATTGCGTTCCGCCCAATTGCGCCATATCGGCATCGGTTTCAAAAAACGGTTTCAGCGTAACGGGATTGGCAATCTGGCCGCGTTCGATGATTTTACAGATCGCATCGAAAATCCGCGCATGCAGCGGATCGAAAAAATGCTGCGGAATCAGAAAATCGGAAATTTTTTCATAAGCCTGATTGTTGATTAAAATCGCGCCGAGCAAACCTTGTTCCGCCTCCACACTGAATGGCGGCGTGCGGTAATTGACCGGACCGTCTTCGGTCAGATAATTCTTATTGCTGAAACGCACTGCGCTGGCGGATGTTTTGACCAATTCCATGAAACCCTGCATTTGTTATTTGTAAAGTATAAGCTTTACAAAGGCCGGGGTATAGGCCGAAGAATATAGGTAAATGTGAGAATGGGGGATAAGTGTTGAAGAAGGGTAGTAGGGTATAGAGTAGTAGGGTAATAGGGGAATATTTCTTCCCTATTACCCTATACGCTATTGACCTAGTTAGGCTGCTTCGCCTTCTGCCTTATCGGCTTTGGCTTTCTTGGCTTTTTTCGGCTTTTTCTCGCCTTCGGCAGATGCTTCCGCGGAAACCGCTTCGCCTTCTACAGATGCTTCTTCAGCGGCTGGTTTGGCTTCGCGCGCGCGGCGAGGTTTTTTCTCTTCGTCATCCGCAGTCGCTGGCGGCATTGCGCCCAATGGACGGCCATTTTTCACGGCAGTGGCTTGGGTTTTCGCCTCTTCATCGCTGCGTGCAACGTTGGCAGTAATCGTTACCGATACTTCCGGATGCAAAGTGATGTTGATTGGATATACGCCGATGATTTTAATCGACTGTGGAATTTCCACTTGTTCGCGGGTGATCGAGCAGCCCGATTCAGTTACAGCCACAGCAATGTCACGAGCAGTGACAGAGCCGTATAATTGGCCGGCTTCGCCCGCTTGGCGCAGCAATACCACCGACAGATCGGCGATTTTTTTGCCAACCGATTCGGCTTCGCCTTTTTTCTTCAGGCTGGTCGCTTCCAATTGCGCCCGTTGTTTTTGAAAAAAGTCACGATTGTTTTCCGTGGCGCGCAAAGCTTTTTTACGCGGTAACAAAAAGTTCCGTGCGTACCCTGGCGCTACGGTGACTTCTTCACCCATTTGGCCCAAACTTTGGACCCGTTCTAATAAAATAACACGCATAGTTTCCTCCGATTCAAAATTAATTTACACGTTTCCGTAATTCCAACCATTGTTCGGCCAATCCAATTGCTGCGATTAAAAACAGCGGCATCATTGCCAAGAAAGGGCTGAACAAAACAATCCCATACACGATTACCAGCCATACCATCCGCATCGGCGATTTCAGCACCAGCGTGTGAATCACCGACAATCCAGCAAGCAATAGCGGGATCAAACAGATCACCAACATATTGATGGCCCAGATTTGCCAATTGCCGCTGGCCAGGAATACGATCAGGCCAATCCCGGCAACCACCATCGGGGTCCAGTCTGGCAAATCGAGTTCATGCATTAACGGCATCGGGCGTTGTTGCTTGCCCATGCGTACCAACAACCATTCGGCAATCAATGCGTTGACGACGACGGTCAGCAAAAAGATGCTGACGACGACACCAGGCAAATATTGCAGAATTGACGATACTAGGGCTTGCAAATCTTCCAGGGCCAATTGCTGATCCGGCGGCATTTGCGAGGACATGTATTTCACGATTTCGTCCTGCAATTGCACGGTCCATTCATTTCCTGGCTGACTTGCGGCCAGGAAGAAAGTGGTATAGATCGCAAACGATGCCGCGACCAGCCACACCAGCACATTGCCGATTGGATACCATTCGGTTCGTCCCATGACATCACGGGACAGTAAAGAAAAATGGCCAATTACGATCGAAGGAATGCCGCATAAGAATAAAAACAGCATTGCGCCTCCGGCCGAAAATACGCCTTCGACTTTGACTAAGAACAGCATCAACAACGTGCCGGCAACGGTGCCAAGCATGGCGCCGGTATGGGATAAAGCCAAGGCCACCATGAACAATGGAATATGACATAGATTGGATACGGTCGCCGCCAGTAACGGATTGTGAAATCCGACGTACAGCAACAGGGCGCTTAGAACGCCGCCTGCAATTGCATATATCCAATTCTGTTTATCCATGATCGGTAACCTGACTGGTTTGGTTGATTAGACTTCGACGTATGGCAACAAGCCCAAGTAACGAGCGCGTTTAATCGCCCGGGCCAACTTGCGTTGGGCTTTCGGACTTACGGCGCTGATACGGCTTGGTACGATTTTTCCGCGTTCAGAAATGAAACGCGACAATAAACGCGTATCCTTGTAATCAATTTTCGGAGCATTCTCGCCCGAAAATGGACAGGTTTTACGGCGTTTGAAAAATGGGCGACGAACACCTGCTGCTGCGCCGGCGGTTGCACCGGTGCGCGGACCGCGCGATGATCTGCCTTCTCTTTGTTGAAAAGCCATGATGATGATCTCCTGCTTTAATTGCTATCGCCGGCGGCGAAATCAAAGCGATCTTCATCATCGCCAAATTCCTCGCGGCCTTCGTTATTTTTCGCACGCATCACAACCGACGGGCCGGTTTCCAGCGCGTCTACTTTGATGCTTTGATAACGCATAACGTCTTCGTGAATGCGCAAATTACGCTCTAACTCGATCACGGCCGGACCTGGCGCTTCGATGTTCAGCATAATGTAATGTGCTTTACGATTTTTGTTCATGCGGTAAGCAAGATTGCGTAAGCCCCAATATTCGCGGCTGACGACTTTGCCACCATTTTTGGTGATAATATCGGCGCAGAAATTGCCGATTTGTTCTACTTGCGCGGCCGCAATATCCGGACGTGCCAAGAACACGGTCTCATAAAAAGCCATGTGTTTCTCCCTCTGGCTAATCGTTTGCGTTTATCCCCAGGCCCATCCCGGGTAAAAACCAAACAAGCCGACGGTCATATGCCGCCGGCAAGGAGTTATGTAAGGGGTGTTTTATAGGGTATTTTAAACAGCCTGGCAAGCCTAGATTTGCCCTAAAATATTAATATTTATGACATTTTTTAGTGGACGGGGCAGGTGGCTTATATTATTGATGCGGCGCAGTAAATTATAAGGGGTGGGGGTAATGACACGTGCATTCGTATTTCCGGGCCAGGGATCGCAAGCCGTCGGCATGGGCAAGTCCATTTTCGAATCGTCTGCCAAGGCGCGCGAAGTGTTTGGCGAAGTCGACGAGGCGTTAAAGCAGAATCTATCGAAATTGATGTTCGAAGGGCCAATCGAAGAATTGACCCAAACCGAAAACGCGCAACCGGCTTTGCTGGCAGTCAGTATGGCATTGTTGTCGGCGATGGAAAAAGAAGCCAATATCAAATTGACCAATGCAGCGAAATTCGTGGCCGGGCACAGCTTGGGCGAATATTCGGCCCTATGCGCGAATCGCACTTTCAGTTTAACAGAAGCGGCCAAGTTATTGAAATTACGTGGACAAGCGATGCAAAAAGCGGTGCCGAACGGCATTGGCGCCATGGCGGCCTTATTGGGCATGAATTTGGAACAAGCGCAAGAAGTCGCAAAACTTGCCAGCAATGGCAAGGGCGAAATTTGCGTGGCGGCGAACGACAACTCGCCGGAACAAGTGGTGATCAGTGGGCACAAGGTTGCGGTGGAACGCGCACTTCCGATTGCCAAGGAACGCGGCGCGAAACGCGGACTGCTATTGCCGGTTACGGTGCCATCGCATTCGCCATTGATGGCACCCGCCGCCGATACGATGCAACAAGCGCTCGTTAATACACGATTTGGCATGCCGTCTTTGCCGTTGGTTGCAAACGTCACGGCAAAGGCAGAACAAGATCCCAATAATTTGCGCAAATTGTTGGTCGAACAAATGACCAACATGGTCCGCTGGCGCGAATCGATTCAGTTTTTGAAATCCCAAGGCGTAACGCAGATTGTGGAAATCGGTTCGGGCAAAGTGCTAACGGGTTTGGTAAAACGCATTGATCCCGAAATCCAATTGGTCAATATTGAAGGCCCGGCGGATATCGAAACCTTTTTAAAAGGAATGTAATGATGAATTTATCTGGAAAAACCGCATTGATTACTGGCGCTACGGGCGGCATTGGCGGCGCGATTGCAAAAAAATTGCATGCTGCCGGCGCAACGGTAATGTTGACTGGCACGCGTGTGGAAGTATTACAAAAACTAGCGGGTGAACTCGGCGATCGTGCGCATGTATTTCCAGTAAATTTATCCGATGGTGCGGCGATCGATGGTTTGATTACCGAAGCCGAAACCAAATTAGGCAAAATCGATATCCTGATCGCCAATGCTGGCGTGACGCGCGATACGTTGTTGATGCGCATGAAAGACGAAGATTGGCAGCAAGTGATCGATATCAATTTAACCGGTACTTTCCGGTTGGTGCGCGCTGCGTTGCGCGGGATGATGAAAAATCGTTATGGCCGTATTATTTCGGTTGGATCGGTGGTGGGTACCACCGGCAATCCAGGCCAAGCAAATTATTGTGCCTCGAAAGCAGGTTTGATCGGTTTTTCCAAGGCCTTGGCGCAAGAAGTCGCCAGCCGCAATATCACCGTGAACGTTATTGCGCCGGGATTCATCGAAACGCCGATGACCGATGTGTTGACACCAGAACAAAAAGAAAAAATTCTCACCCGCATCCCGATGGGTAAAATGGGTACCGCGAATGATATCGCCGATACCGCTTTATTCCTGTCCAGCGATGCGGCGGGCTATATCACCGGCCAGACATTGCATGTGAATGGCGGCATGGCGATGATTTAATATCATCTTTTAAAACCCTGATTTTCTTATATTTCTATTCGTTGACATTAAAGAAACGAATATTATGATGACGGCATAATATTTATCAGGAGAATATGCATGACTACTACAGCACAGCCAGTAACCGCCTCTTTCGGCCAGCAAGAAATTAACGACGGCGTTCGTGAAATTGTAATGGCGGCATTGAGCGTAGATAAAGCAGAATATAATCCAGCCTCAAGCTTTATTGATCTGGGAGCATCGTCTATGACTGTGGGTGGCGGGAAGGGTGAGCCCACGGATGCCGTAGATATTCGGATGAGAGCAAACGCCATGTTTGGCGTTGAAGTAACAGAATTGAATTTGAGATGGTCGCCGGAGCAGTTAGGCTTAACCGTTGCTGGTTTATTAAAAGCCACCAGCCGTTTTAGAACCTAAATTCATAATTCTGTCATATATAAATGCTATTACCACTCGACTTTTAAGAAAAATATTTAAGGTAGAGATGGAGAAGAAATAAATGGCAGATTTAGATTTTGCGCAAATATTGGATACTGTAGCTCGTGCAACGCATGGTTTCCGTTCGGATTATACGCCGAAGGACCCAATGGCTAATCTTTTATTTGTAAATAGACCCAGAGCTTACGAAACTGTTTCTGACATTGTTCGCAGAGAATTAGGTGTAGAAATTGCTTCTACCGATTTTGGCGCAATGGAAACAGTGGGTAGATTGGCAACTGCGATTGCCATGACTTTAGATCCCGATCAAGCAGTACCACAAATTGTTCAAACCGTGATTCGTGTTAATACTCAAAATCCTGCGCAGGTAATGCCTCTGGATGCGGAACTGACCAGGGATCGTATGCGTCCCGAAAGAACCATGAGTCCTGATGGAAGATTGTCAGCAATATTTGCTTGTGAAGAATATTTTGGCTTGGAAGGGCAAGATCCAAGCGTAGCATCGATTAGAACCGGCGATAATTTGGTGGCTTATATACGGGAAGGGCTTCTGGCAAACGCTGGACGGTAATTATCCTAACCCCTTACTTATACACAATATTTCCTGGTTTTTCAGGCAGTAAGCGGAAAATAATTGTCAAAATGGCAAAAAAACGGTATTGGATACCGTTTGAATTAACCCAATAAGAGGTAAAACAATGTCTGATGTACAAGAACGCGTAAAGAAAATTATCGTCGAGCATTTGGGCGTGGAAGACGGCAAAGTCACCACCAACGCCAGCTTTATCGATGATTTAGGGGCAGACAGCCTCGATACCGTTGAGTTGGTAATGGCGTTCGAAGAAGAGTTCGGTTGCGAGATTCCGGACGAAGCGGCGGAAAAAATTCTGACCGTTAAAGACGCTGTCGATTACATCCAACAGCACGCCTAATTCTAGGCCCTTCGTTGCTGTTCATCGCATAATGAGAAGAGTCGTCATCACCGGACTTGGTTTGGTAACGCCGCTTGGTTGCGGCGCCAAACACGTATGGCCGCGCCTGCTTGCGGGGGAATCCGGCTTGCGCCAAATTCAGGCGTTCGATGTATCGGATCTGCCGGCGAAAATAGGCGGAACCTTGCCGCCCGGCGCATCGGCTGATGGATTCTTCAATGCCGATGATTATGTTCCGGCCAAAGACCGCCGCCGCATGGGCGATTTTATCGTGTATGCGATGGCCGCCGCGCAGCAAGCGATCGAAGACGCCAGTTGGAAACCCACGGCGGAAAATGAATTGGAACGCACCGGCGTTCTGGTCGGGTCCGGCATCGGCGGTTTGGTGGAAATTGCCGAAGGCGCCAATATTTTGGCCGAAGGCGGTCCACGCAAAATCAGCCCATTCTTTATTCCATCGGCTTTGATCAATTTGGCTTCTGGCCAGATTTCGATTAAATACGGATTCAAAGGCCCGAATCATGCGGTGGTTACCGCTTGTTCCACAGGCGCGCATGCGATCGGCGATGCCGCACGCATGATTATGCTGGATGATGCGGATGTAATGGTTGCCGGCGGCGCCGAAGCCACGATTTGCCGTTTGGCGATTGCTGGATTTTCTCAAGCGCGCGCGCTTTCGACCGGTTTCAATGACACGCCAACCCGCGCATCGCGCCCATGGGATAAAGACCGCGACGGATTCGTGATGGGCGAGGGTGCTGGCGTTGTTGTATTAGAAGAATACGAACACGCCAAAAAACGCGGCGCCAAAATTTATGGCGAAGTCGCTGGATATGGTTTGTCCGGCGATGCGCACCATATTACCGCGCCGCCCGAAGACGGCAATGGCGCTTTCCGCGCGATGCAAGCGGCGTTGAAACGCGCGCATGTCAATCCATCGGATATTGATTATATCAATGCACACGGCACATCGACGCCGCTGGGCGATGAAATCGAAGTCAAAGCGGTCAAACGTTTATTCGGCGATCATGCCTATAAATTGTCGATGTCGTCGACCAAATCGTCGATCGGGCATTTGCTAGGCGCGGCTGGAAGCGTTGAGGCAATTTTCAGCATCATGGCAATTAACGATAATGTCTGTCCGCCAACCTTAAATTTGGAAAACCCGTCGGATGGATGCGATTTGGATTTCGTTCCGAACCAGGCTAAACAACGTAAAGTAAACGTAGCCTTGTCCAATTCCTTTGGTTTCGGCGGGACCAACGCCAGTTTGGTCTTCAAACGGGTCGGTTAATAAATTACCGGCCAAATCTCTCAGGTTTTTTTACTGGTAAAACCTGCATCATACTCGTACGGCTCATTCTATCAAAAGCTCGTGCTGTTTTTTGAATAATAGTTTTTGTAATTTCGCGTTTAGGAGTAATAACAATTCTTAAACCGTGTATGCTTCTATCTACTGTTTCGAGATGAAGTTTTCCAACGGCCAGTCCGTGAACTTCGCTTAGCAGATTTTGATAATTGACGGCCCGAATTTGTGCGATGCATTCCGCGGTTTGCTCGGGAGTGTCGGTAATTGGTTCGCCATTTCGCATCCCCATATCCACGGCTATGATAGTGGTTTCCAGAGGTGCTACTAAATCATATCCCGCTTTTTGAATGCTAGTGCTTAGACTTTTGGCCCAGCGATGGCGTGTCTCGGCTATTTTCCTAACTCCTTCAATGCCGTTCCACATTTGTATGGTTTTCCAAGCGACCGCGATTGGGAATCCACCACGCGTTGTACCAAACTGAGTCTGCAATCCAGGAAAATAATGTTGATCTGGTAAATTGGTAGATTTTATATGGGATTCTTTTACAAATAATAAACTTAAATCCATAACCCCGACGAATTTGTGGGGGTCGATCATGACTGAATCTGCGTTTGCCAATAATAGACGAGTCGTTTCATTGCTGGCAGTTAAATGGGCTTGGATTCCCATGGCTGCATCTACATGTAGCCATATCTTTTTTTCTTTTAATAAGGCGGCTATCTCGGGGTCAAAGGGGAAATCATTCATAGTGCCAAGCTGTGTCGTCCCTATAGTGACGACTAGACAGCTAACGCGGTCGCCATGATCCTTTAAAAAGCGAATTAGGTCCTCGCGCGGAACACGAAAATTACAGTTGCGGGAGCAATAAATAGGTTGTGCCGTTTGTTTAGTAATGTGGCATGCCTGGGCGATCGATTTGTGAGAAAGGTCGCTGCAAATGACCAAGTCTCTATTATTATGATTAGCGGCTAAACTAATTGCGTGCAGGTTGCTAGTGGTGCCGTTATTAAATGGCACTCCAACAACATTTTCTAGGCTAAGAATTTGGGTGCTGATAAAGTCACAGAACTCTGTACGAATTCCATCTAATTCTATATCGCTGCAGTCGGTTAAACTGCGGTCAGTAAATCGCAACCCAAATCGTTTAGCGGTAAGCGTGCTTCGCGGCGCCATCAACCACAGATTGGTGCCGCGGCCGTCGGATATGCCTGAATCATGCGACGAAGAACTATCTGGGTTTGGCTCTCGTGTAGGGATGGCAATCATTAATTTTCCTTTACGGTAACTTATGTAAATTAATGATTGTTGTCAATAAGGATCTATTTGTTTTGTTTTTTTTCAATGGAGTTTTTAAAGCGCTGTTGTTGTTTTAGTTCAACTAAAAGACGCAAATTGATTTGTTCTAACTCAAATAAAAGCTTAGAAAAATCAATATCTTGTGCAATTAATGGATTAATATTCTTCATCTCTTAGTCTCCCTGTCCAACTCGCTTTTGTTTAATTGCGGCTGTTGTAATTATGGTTAGTAAAATATACTTAAAGGAAACGGCTGTCAATACAAATTTAGCGTTTCTTACAGAGAAAATAAGGTTTTTTACCTTGTTTTAGGAAAATTTAAAGTATAATACTCTATTGGGAAATTTTTTTTATGATCACAATTCAACAAGTAAAGGCGGCGCGTGCTCTGCTCGATTGGAAGCAATCTGATCTTGCCGATGCTTGTGGCCTTTCCTTAACTGCAATCAATAACTTAGAGCGCGGTATTGGTTCCCCACGCGTGGAAACCATTAATGCTATTCGGCAAACCCTAGAAAATGTTGGTATCGAATTCACGGATGGAGAAGGCGTGCGCAAACGCGGGGAAGTGATTGAATTGCATGTGTTTGAAGGATCCCGCTTTATTACCTTGATGAACGATTATGCGTTCCCGTATTTAAAAGCATCTGGACAGAGCTTGATGTGCGGTATTGATGAAAGGCGTTTCGTCGAATACGGCAAGGAAGAAGTGAAGCGATATGACGATTTTATTCGTCAGAATAAGGTCGTTGAACGCATCATTATCCGGGAAAATGACACCTACATTTTGTCTGATCCAAAAGCCTATCGTTGGGTTCCCGAAGGTTTGATTGGAAAAGTTCCATACATGATTTATGGCGAGGTATTCGTACTTATTATTTGGGACGCTAAGAAAACTATTTGCATTAGGAATGCATCATTGACAGACAGCTTTCACCGTCAATTTGAGTTTTTGTGGAGCATGGGGCGTGGCCTGCCGTCAGACGTCAGCCGCGCTTTGTCCCAGCCCGATTTTTACGGCGGATCTTAATCAGGCCGCTATGTGGTCAGGCCGCGATGGATGGTTGGCCGGAACTTCTGGGGCGATATACGATAAATTTTCCGATATCTGTCCTGGCAGGAGCGATTTCAAAATAGAATCCATTTTGCGCAGCCGGTCATAAAACAATTTCTTTGGCGCTGGGTTCATCATAAAGCGCAAAGAATGCTGACCATTAATTTCGCAAATATCCATATCAACGCCAATCATGCCGAATGAATCTTTCAGATAGTCACCCAGCATCAAAGGCGAATCGAATTGGCGAATTTCCGGATGGTATAAATCAACCGCTACTACCCTGGTTTCTACAGGGCAGACCAATTTGAAGCCATGTTTAGTAAATATTTCCGCCATTTTTTGGGCGTTGCTGAAAACTTCCTTGGATAATTTTTCTAACATATAAATAGAGCCTGGCCGTTTCATCAAATGCCATGCCGCAGCTAATGCGTAGCCGCTTTGAGAGCTGCCAAACATGGTATAAGCACCAGCAAAATATTTTTGATCGGGCAATTTCGGCAATTTACCATCTTTAAATCCAACCAAACTTAACCCCATAGGTCCAACCCATTTGTGCGGATTGACCGTCCAAGAGTCGGCGTGTTGCATTAACTGACGAATCTGTTGGTCTTTACGCCGCAATATTTCCGTATATCCAAAAGCTGCGTCAACATGCAGCCAGATAGGGTTGCCCAGGGCGCGTTGCTGTAGAATGAAATATTGCACCACATCGATAGGGAAATCGTATAATTTGCCATGCGCGGGTACGCCAATGGTTAACACAATTGTGCCAATTCGACCGCTAAGCTGATTCAATTTTTGAATCAATTCCTCGCGGTCCATTTCATATCCCAATTCTGCATGGCATGGGATTAATTCCAAATCCAGGGATTGTTTTTCTACCGCCTGGTGAATTGATTTGTGTGTGAAATTGCTGCCTACAACCAGTTTTTTGCCGGTGTGGTGATGGCCCGCTAGGATGGCGTAATCGTTGCTAAGCGTTCCTTTTT
Source organism: Alphaproteobacteria bacterium (assembly GCA_004295055.1). Classification (NCBI taxonomy): domain Bacteria; kingdom Pseudomonadati; phylum Pseudomonadota; class Alphaproteobacteria; species Alphaproteobacteria bacterium. The sequence goes on from SHNJ01000031.1 coordinate 250,471, forward strand.
CCGTGGGAACCACATAAAAATTATTTACTTGCAGAACTTTCTCTTGAAAAAAATCCAAGAAACTACGGCAAATGGATTGCATTTCGGTATTGCCTAAATCGGTAATCAATGCGGTATCGAATTCTGCGGCAAATTTTCTTGCGGCGTTATCATTGATCGCTTGGGTAACGCGAAAATTGAGTCTTTCCATGCTGCATCCTTAAAATATTCTGTGTATAAAACTTTTTAGATTAATCCAATGTCGTGGTCAATATATAATTGATATTATAACCATATAAAATAGTTAATTAACGTATTATACATTAAGAAAATGTAAAAATACTCCATAAATAGGTTTTAGGCACATTGTTTTGATGTCGGATCACTTTTAAAGCAAGATTATTTGTGAGCCAAATTTCATTTTGGGATCGGCAGGAATAGTCTACATCTGTCGCTATGAATCGTAAAAATGTCATCGGTATTTCTATCGCTATTGCGCTCGCTATAATTTTAGGCACTGGAATTGGTTTAAGTTTCTGGGGAATTGGCCAATGGAATAATGCAGGTCCATTGCAAAACTCTAAAATCATTATTATTCCGCCGGGTAAAGGCTTGTCGGCTATTTCCAGGCAATTGGAGCAAGAAGCCGCTATTGGAAACCGCTTTGTATTTATGGCCGGTACGTTTTTGCAAGGCGCCGAGAAAAAATTGAAACCTGGTGAATATGAATTTGGCGCTTACGATTCATCTTCCAGAATTATGCAGAAAATAGCATCTGGGAAAACAGTGCAGCATCGGTATACGGTGATTGAAGGCGCGATGATTGCCGATGTGTTGGCCCAAATCGCGGCAATGCCAAATTTAACGGGCGATATTAAGTTCAGGCCAAATGAAGGCGATATATTGCCGGAAACCTATACCTATGCTTACGGCGATACGCGGCAAGGATTGATCGACCAAATGACGGCCGCGATGCAGAATCTGCAAAAACAAATATGGGACGGCCGCCTGGCGGATCTGCCGCTGCGCGACTGGCATGATGCGATAACATTGGCGTCGATTGTCGAGGCTGAAACGCCAATTGATGCCGAACGGCCGCGCGTTGCGGCGGTTTATATTAACCGCCTGCGCATCGGCATGGCACTGCAAGCCGATCCAACCGTGGAATACGCGATGATATTGCTTGGTAAAAATCTAAGTAAAGGTTTGACTTACGACCACTTAAAAACCGCGCATCCTTATAATACCTACATGGTTACAGGTTTACCGCCAGGGCCGATAGGCAATCCAGGGCGCAAATCGATCGAAGCGGTTTTGCATCCGCTGGAAACCAAGGAATTGTATTTTGTCGCCGATGGCAAGGGTGGGCATGTGTTTTCGCAAACGCTGGCGGAACATGAAAGAAACGTCAAAAATTGGCGGAAAATAAACCGGTAATTACTGACTTGGTTTTTCCGGCAAATTCGCCAGCATGCGGTCGAACAGGCGTGGCGGCATGACCATTAAAAACCATGTCATGAAATAAGTGAAAAATGGAAACGCGATACGCGGCCGGTTTTTGCTAAGGCCATTTCTGATAATTTGTGCCGCACGGGACGCCGGCATCAACAAAGGCATAAAGAAGTTATTGACATCGGTCATCGGCGTTTTAACATATCCTGGACAAATAACCGTAACGCCAATTTTTTCCCGCATTAACATGCCGCGCCAGGATTCGCCCAGCGATTTTACCGCGGCTTTGCTGGCGCAATAGGCTGGCGCGCCGGGAAAACCGCGCATTCCGGCCAGCGAACTCATAATTGCGATCTGGCCCTTTAATTTGGATTTATCATTTTGATCTTCGGGCGATAACCTGCGTCGGCGAATAGCATCCAGCGCGGGATAAATCGTATTGATTACGCCTTCTATATTAACGGCAAGGATGCTTCGGGTTTGTTGTTCCGATTCGCCATCGCCGCCGGTACCGGCGGAAATACCGGCATTGGCAATCACCAAATCCAACGGCGCCGTATTATGCGCCCAACCAATCCAGGATGACATAGTAACCTTGTCCATCACATCCACCGGCGATATATGCGCGGTGGCGCCCTTGCTCCGGCATTGTTCGGCGACTTGTTCCAGACGTTCTTTGTTGCGTCCGCCTAAAAACAGCGTTACGCCAGACTCGGCATATTCTTCGGCCAGGGCTGCGCCGATTCCGCTGCTGGCACCGGTAATTAAAATTGATTTTGGCTGTAACATCGCTAGTATTCCGTTCAGAATAGGGAGTAGATAATGACGATCAAGAGCATGACCGGATTTGCAAGGGCCATGGTACAATGGCAAGGCGCCGCCTGGCAATGTGAAATTAAATCGGTCAATGGCCGTAATTTGGATTTACGTTGCCGCGTGCCCGAAGGATATGACTTGTTGGAACCGTTTTTGCGCCAAGAAGTACCCAAAATCATTCGGCGCGGCACGATAACCTTAAATATTTCCGTATTGTCCGGCAAATCGGACAATGTCGATATTAACGAAGCGTTATTGCATCGTTTTATGGAATTGCAGCGCAAGCTGAAAAGCAATTTCGAAGATGTATCCATGCGGTTTGAACAAGTGCTGGCAATCCCCGGGATCGTGCAATCGAAACCGCCGGCGGATATCCCGGATAATGCTGCGATGGAATTGTGGCAGGCCTTGATCCTGCCAACCATTCAGCAATTGGACGGGGCGCGCCGCAACGAAGGCCAGGCATTGTCTAAAATTATGACCGGGCAGATCGAGGCGATTGCAAAATTCACCGAACAAGCGGAAGCGCGGCTTGTGCCGCAAGCGGATGTTATGCGTGCCCGGTTAATCGATCAAGCGGCCAATTTGACCAAAGGGGTTAATATAGACGACCAGCGGCTGACCCAGGAATTGGCATTGCTGGTCATTAAGGCGGATGTACGCGAAGAATTGGACCGTTTAAAAGCGCATATTCAGGCGGCCAAGGAATTGCTGGGTGGCGAAGGCAATGGCCGGAAATTCGATTTTCTGTGCCAGGAATTTAACCGCGAGGCCAACACTTTATGCTCTAAATCGGCGGATATCGAGCTGACCAGGATCGGGCTGGAACTTAAAAACACCATAGATCAGCTGCGTGAGCAGGTGCAAAACATAGAGTAGCTTGCCTCGCGCACGGATCAATAGTATAAACCCGAAATGGATATACAGCGCCGAGGATTAATGTTTGTTTTGTCCTCGCCCAGCGGGGCGGGGAAGACCACGATCTCGCGCCGGTTGCTGCAACGCGATCCTAACATCAGCCTTTCTATTTCCGTTACCACGCGTCCGAAACGCCCCGGTGAAACCGAAGGCGTGGATTATTATTTTCTGGATACTACGGAGTTCAATTTGCGTTTGAATCGCGGCGAGTTGTTGGAACACGCCAAAGTGTTCAATCACTATTATGGCACGCCGCGCGACCCGGTGGAGCAAGCCCTGTCTTCGGGCAAAGATGTGTTGTTCGATATCGATTGGCAAGGCACACAGCAATTGGCGGAAAAAGCGCGCGAAGATCTGGTCAGCGTTTTTATTCTGCCGCCATCGACCGTGGAATTGGAACGCCGCTTGATTGCCCGCGCGCAAGACAGCGCTGAAGTCGTGGCATTCCGCATGAACAAAGCCGCCGACGAAATGAGCCATTGGGGCGAATATGATTATATTATCGTGAACAACGATTTGGACAGCAGTGTGCTGGCGGTTGAAAAAATCCTGCATGCCGAACGGTTGCGCCGCAATCGGCAATTGGGCCTTTCCGATTTCGTCAAACATTTACGCCAGGGGCAGTAATAAAAAGCTACCCTCCCCTTGAGGGAGGGTAGTTAAAGTAAGGAAACCAATTTCCCAAAATCTTCGATGTTTAATTCCTCCGCCCGTGCGGTGGGATTCAATCCCGCCGCGATCAATTTGGCTTCGGCGTCTGGCCAGATTTGTTTCAGGGACACCCTCAACATTTTCCGCCGCTGGCCGAACATGGCGGCGGTTAGCCGTTCCAAATCTTTTATTTGGCCGGGAAATAATGGCGCCGCGCGCGGGGTGATCTGCACCACGGTCGATTCTACTTTCGGCGCTGGGGTAAATGCCTGTGGCGGCAAGGTAAACAGGGGTTTTACGTGGCATAGCCATTGCGAGATCACCGACAAGCGCCCGTAATCCTTGGTGCGCGGTACGGCGATAATGCGATCCGCGACTTCGCGTTGGAACATTAAAATCATATCGCTGATTTTGCCGGGCACCGCGTATATTTCATGCAGCCATTCCAATAATAAAGGCGTTGCGATGTTGTATGGCAGATTAGCGATAATTTTGATCGGGGCAGGGCCGATATCGGCAATTTTAACTTCCAGAGCGTCTTCGTTGCGAATATCCAGTTTTGCATCGGTGTGCGCGGCGATTTGTTGCAATGCCTCGATACAGCGGTAATCTTTCTCAATCGCCACAACATGTTTCGCGCCTTCTAAAAATAACGCGCGGGTCAGGCCGCCAGGCCCGGGGCCTATTTCAACAATGGTGCCGTTATCCAATGGCGCGGCATAACGGGCGATTTTGCGGGTGATATTTAAATCCAGCAAAAAATTCTGGCCCAGCGATTTTTCGGCGCGCAAGCCAAATTGACCGATAGTTTCGCGCAAGGGAGGCAAATGTTCGATGGACTTATCCATGCGACCCCGCCATTTTTGCCGCCATTTGGATGGCGGCAATCATACTGTCGCCGCGCGCAATGCCGCGCCCGGCGATATCAAGGGCCGTGCCGTGATCGGGCGAGGTGCGAATAATATCAAGGCCCAGCGTTACATTGACGCTGCGCCAGAAATCGACGGTTTTAACGGGAATCAAAGCTTGGTCATGATAAGCGCAAATGGCCACATCATATTCGCGCCGCGCTTCGGCGAAAAACATCGTATCGGCCGATAACGGCCCCATGACTTGCATGCCCATATTGCGCAATTCGGCCAGGGCAGGGGCAAAGATATCAATTTCCTCCCGTCCAATTTCGCCATCTTCCCCCGCGTGCGGGTTCAGCCCGGCAAAAGCCAGGATAGGATTTTTAATGCCGAATTTGCCTTGCAATCCGTCACGAACAATTTTCGCAATTTGCAGGATTAAATCGCGATTTATCTTCATCGCCACATCCCGGATCGGCGTATGCACGGTCAACGGCACCACGCGCAATTGATCGTTGGCCAGCATCATCACCGGTTTCACGCCGCCGCAAAGATGCGATAAATATTCGGTATGGCCGGGAAATTGAAATCCGCCCTTGATCATTACGGCTTTGTTGATGGGATTGGTGACCATCGCCGCCGCTTTGCCTGCGCGGCATAATTCCACGCCCATTTTAATGGATGATGAAATTGCCGGCACATTCGCCGTATCGGTTTGGCCAATAATGGGTTTTTGATTTAATTGGATTGGCAAAACCGGCAATGCACCTTTAAATACGGCCGGGGCTTCGCCAATGCCCTGCACAATTTGCAAAGGTATATCTAAGTTTGCGGTTTGCGCGGTTAGGCGCAAATAATCCGGATCGTGGTGCAAAATAAAGCAGCAATTCTGGGTATGACGCAATTCCATCCAGGCGCGCAAAGTGATTTCGGCGCCAACGCCGCCCGGTTCGCCCATGGTTACGAATATGGGTTTAGGGGCGTCCATTAGCTGCGAATATCGACCAGCGCTAAACTTCGCAAATCGCGCAAATATTTGCGCGCGGAGCTTTCCAGTTTCTTTTGCCGTAACGTATCGGCAATCGCCTGGCGGTCGGGCGCGGGAACGGAATCCGCTTCCGGTGTGCGCGTTTCACGTAAAAATAAAATGACAAAGCCGTCTTCGGTGCGCAATGGACGGGTAATTTGGTTCGGCTGCATTTTAGCCAATTTTTGTTCGACCATTTCCGGTAACTGGCCTTGTTTTATCCATCCCATATCGCCGCCGTTCTGCGCGGTGCCGCTTTTTGAAAATTGGCGGGCAATATCGGCAAATGGAGCTCCATTTAAAATATCCTGAACCATGCGGTCGGCATTTTGCTTTGCTTCCGCTTCGCCAGCCGGATCATCGAAGGGAACGAATATTTCCGACAGCAAGTATTCCGGAGTTGGCGCAGCCGGATTTGTTTTGGCAATCTCGTCTTGAATTTCATCTTCGGTGACAATGGCGGTTGTCGAGAATTTCTGCCGGACTACTTTGGTCCAATTGATCGTGGCTTTGATCTGTTCCAACAACGAATCGTAACTGCCGCCTTTTTGGGTGATAAAGGATTCAAAGTCCGCGGGTGGGATGTTATTTTGCGTGGCGATACGGCCTACCGCGGCAACGATTTCCCCTTCGCTGGCGGTAATATTCAAGCGCCTTGCTTCTTGGATTTCCAATCGTTCGTCGATCAAATTGCGCAGAATTTGCGGGTATATTTTTTGTTTTTCTTCGTCGGTCAATGCCCTATCGCCAGACAAAGTAATCAGGGATATGCGTTGTTCCACATCTAGGCGCGAGATCACTTCGTCATTGACCAGGGCGGCGATTTCCATAGTCTGCGCCGCAACACTGCCTGTGTGGACCAAAAAGCAGAATAAAATAAAAGTAAACAATTTACGCATAATAGAACCTTATGGTTGTTGCGGTAACAGGGTGCCGGTATATTCGCTGGAACGGCGTTGGGTGAAGTAATCGGGTTGAATTTCGCCGCCGAGATGTTTTAAATCAACGCGCAGCAAAATGGAAGTGCCGGGTTTGTTTTCGCTGTCGGTAATAAATTCGCGTTCCACCGCCAGCCCCACCGAAATACATTCATTATGATAGGTTAATCCCGTGCCCCATTCGCGCGTGGAATGGCTGGAATTGATATCGCTTAAGATGCGTCCCGATAGATTCCAGTTTTCGGTCATCTGCCAGGAAGCGCGGGTTCCAACCTGTTCGCGATCGTTGAATTCATTGTTACCCACCAAACGATCCAGGAAAATATAATCGAGGCCCAGCGTCAGCGCGCCGGTACGGGTTTGCGCGGAAAATTCGCTGCGGCGGAATGCGGGTTTATCCGTGTCGATGCGGAAGCGATAAATTAAATCCAATTTCTGGCTTGGGTTAACCTCGATTTTTCCAACCGCGTCGGAAAAGTGATTTTCTAGGCCGGATCCAGATTCATAAGTATTATCTTCGCGCGCGCGCCAGCTTTGTCCGATAAAGATTTTACCGCCACGGCTTTCATCGTCGAATAATCCCATGTTGAGGCCGTAATCGATCCGATGTCCGCCGGCAATCCGGTCGTAACCCGGAAAACGTTTAAAGGAAAACAAATTGCTTTCGTCGAATTCGAATGCTTGGCTGTCTTCGTTCGGAATTTTGGAATTTCGGCCGACATTAGGCGAAGTAACCATGAAAATAATTGGTTCCACATACTTGGTCAGCCGGCGATTATCAAGATTGAAATTTCCGGCCAATGGATAACGCCAGCTTAATCCCGCTTGCGGCACCGCTCTGCCGGTCCAGCCATTGTCGGGATCGACGGCAGACGTGGTTGGGTCGTCATAATCGTCTATCGCATATCCGCTGGCCTGCGTTCGCAAAGTTAAATCAATCAATTGTCCGTTGTCGGTACGCATCGGTTTACGCCATGCTCCATCGACACTAAGCCGTCTGCTGTCCGTTCCGTCTTGCCGCTGCAAATTCAGCAAATCGGTGTTGACTTGCCACAATCCGCCCCAGCCATCATAACCGCTGACATAGTTATACCGCATTTGCGGCAAAATAATGGGTGTAGTGCGGGATTTGTCGAAACTGCGCAAGCCTTGAAACGACATGGCGCGCATTTGCGCATAGCTTTGGCCAAAAAATCCTTCGGCTTCGGCCTTGCTGATCAAAACATCATCCCCGCTGAAACGGTAGCGGCGCAAATAGGTTTTGTCGCTGGCCCGGTCGATCGTTAAATTGCTGCGCCAGTTATCGCTTATATCCTGGGTCCATACCGCGTCAATATGGCCACGGGTGGTGGTGTCGTTCTGGCCATCGGCCCGCCGCCGGTCCACTTCGCCGACCGATCCCTTGAAATCGATCCGGCCGCTTTGCAAACGCTGACGGTATTCTTGGGACAGAATAAATCCATCCTTGGTCATGATGATGGGTTCCACCGTTAAATCGGTGGATGGATTAATATCAAAATAATAGGCCTGACGATAAACGAAGCCCAATTCATCGGAATTTTTAAAATTTGGGCCCAATAATCCGCTGCGCCGTTTCAAATTGGGATCGGGATGCGATAAATAAGGGCTGTAAAATACCGGTACGCCCCACAATTCCAGACTGGCGTCTTCGTACTGAATTTCCCTGGCTTGCTGGTCATGCGTGACATTCTTTGATTTGATTTGCCAGGTGGGCGCTCGCTCCGGATGTTTTGCGCAAGGCAAGCATGGCGAGAATACCGCATAATCCATTTTGTTATACCGGCCTTCGCTGCGTTCGGCCCGGCGCGCGGCAAGACGGCTGTTATCGTTCAATCGCAGGCGCAGATTTTGAATCACGCCTTTTTTCATGTCGTCTTTCAATTCTATGAAATCGGCGTAAATTGTATCTCCGCCACGGTCGCGCAGGGCGATATTGCCGCTGGCGGTTAGAATATCTTCTTTTTCGTTGTAATTGATTTGATCGGCGGTGACTTCGCGTCCGGCCTGAACGATAACGACACCGCCGCGTGCGGTGATAGCCCCGTAATCATGATCGTAAGTGACGCTGTCGGCTTCGACATACACGGGTTCTTTTTTAAATTCATCGCCGCTGGCGGCTTGGCTGGCGGCAAAAAAACTGCTTTGCGCCAGGCATGAAATTGGCGCCAACAGGACCGCTGCGATTAAGAATAGGGTGGAAAAACGCATTGTCTAACCATCCTCGTTATGCAGTAAAGTGGCGACTCCAAGAAACGCCGTGATAAAAAATGGCGCCCAGGCGGCAAAAATCACTGGAATACGGCCCGATCCGCCCAGCGCGTGAACGATGTCGGAAAATGTGTAAAACAAAAATCCGCAGAAAATGCCGCCAACGATCAGCAGCATGGTTTTTTGGTTGCGCGCCGGCGATATGGTAAAGCAGGCGGCAATCAATACCATCGCCATCAACATAAATGGCGTTGTCAGCATGCTGTGAAAATACAGCCGGTGCGGCATTGCCGAAAATCCGGAATTTTCCAGTACCGTGATAAAGCCCGGCAATTTCCACACCGACAGGCTTTCCGGCGGAGCAAAGCTTTCTTGAATCTTGTCCAATGTTAAACTGCTGATGATTTGCAAAGTAGGCAGCATCTTGCGCGTGCCGCTTTGTTCGGTAACGGTAACGCGGTCGAATGTCCAGCTTCCTTCGCTTAATCTTGCGGTATCGGCGTCGATGCGCCGTTGAAATACAAAGCTTGGGTCGAAAATAAACGCATTGATTTCGCGCAAGGACAAATCCGGCTCGACAACGTTGGCATGCAGTATCATGGTGAAATCGGTTTCGATTTGACGGATCCATAAACCGTCGGTCGAAATAAAGGATTGGTATATGCCGCGTTCGAAATATTTTGCCTCTAGCTGCGAGTATTTGGCATACAGCGCGGCGGAAAACGGATTGAACAAGGTTACTTGCAATATGCCCCATAAGGCGGCCACGGCCAAAGCCGGTTTTAAAAATTGCCAAACCGATACGCCGCCGGTGCGGATGACAACCAATTCATGGGCGCGATTCAGCCGCCAGAATGTAAACATCGCGCCGAATAAAAATACGAACGGCAGCAACATTTCCATCATTTGCGGCAATTTCAACAACCCCATTTCCAGGATAGTGCGGAATGGAACGAACGAACGCCCCGATGCGCGGCGCATCAATTCCACCGAATCGAACAGCAACACCACAAAGGCGAGGCCCATGTAGACGGTAAAAAATCCTTTGAAGAACTGCCGTACCAGATAATTATGCAGGCGGTCGAAAATATGCATTCGCTACGCCTCCGCCGCTTGAATGGCTGTAAGGGTTGCACCAATGCGCGGCAACAATTGCAGCAGATACAGGCAATAGAAAATAATGCCTATCGGCAGCAGATAATTCAGCGCCAGCAGGGCATAGAACATTCCGCCGGAATAAGATCCCAGCATGTTGTAGAAAATTAAAAACAGTCCCTGCAATCCGATAACGGTGCCAATGGTTGCGCCAAGACGAATCGTGGAACCTTGGCGGCGCGGCATGCAGTGGCGATATGTAGCCAAAGCGATCAGGCAGAATACCAGAATGCTCAACGGGCTGATCAGACGCTGATGCGCGATGGCTTGATACCGCATTTGCGTGCGCGGTTCGGTATTGGCGCCGGGAAAAAATAAATCGCCCAATCCCATTTCTTTGGGGTCGGCCGCGCGGTCGGCATTTTCTGCGTTCATGATTTGATTTAAATTCAGCGTATAGGAATCGAAATACAACATCGATACGGTGTTGTTTTTATGGTTCAATACCTGGCGGCTGCCTTTGATGACGGAAATAACCGGATCGCCGCGCTGTAAACTTAGAACTCCGCTTTCGGCCAAAACCGTCACTGGCTGATTAATATCGCGATTGTCATGCACCAATATGCCGTGCAGCGATCCGTCCGATTGCCGTTCGCGGATGAACACCGTGATACCCTTGGACACTTGGGTGAATACGCCTTCTTCCAGCAGCGTCAGCGAATAATCGTTACGCAGCCTGAATTGCAGATTTTTAAACGCGGTGTAGGATAGCGGCGTTAGATACAGCGTTAGCAAGTATGTAAAAGCCGTCATGATTAGCGCGAATATCAAAGGAGAACGGCTGATTCGCCAGGCGCTGAGTCCGCCGGAATGCATCACCACCAATTCGCTGTCCGAATTCAGGCGGTAGAAAATAAATAAAACGGCGGCAAAAACCGTCAGCGGCAAAATCACCGGCAACAAGCCAGGCAAAGTCAGCAATGCAAGATAGATAAAGGTCGATACCGGAATTCCCCGATTGACAATGAAATCAACCAGTTTCAGCGACTGGGTAATCCAGACGATGAAGGTTAGAGACAAAGTGATTACCGTGGCCGCCACCGCGATTTGACGCATCAAATATCGGTCGAGCCGGGACAGGTTTCGAAACATCCGGCGAATCTAGCCTTTTTGCATCGCTTTTTCCAGTATTTACAAATATTTGTTCACAGGCCTGGATTGCGCTGAAATTTTTCGTTATCTTAAGAGAAATTCTCTAAAACCCTCTATTTCCAAAGGATTCCTCATGAAAATCGCTTTTGCCGGTTTAGGCACCCCCGATCATGGCGCTTATGTCGTTGGCGTATACGAAGGCAAAGGCCTTTCCCCGTCCGCAACCAAAATCGACAAGGACCAAAAAGGCCTGGTGAAACGCGCGATGGAGGCGAGCAAATTTACCGGTAAACGGAATCAGTTTTTAACCATACTTGCGCCGTCCGGCATGAAAGCCAGCCAGATCGTATTGATGGGTCTGGGCAAACCGGAAGAATTGACCGCGTTTCAGGTGGAAGCGCTGGGTGGAAATCTAATCGGCTATTTGGCGAAAAATCCGGATAAATCGGTATCGGTGGCGATTGACGGATTTGCCAAAGCGAAAATGGATGCCGGCAAAATGGCGGCGCATTTTGCAATCGGCGCCCAGCTTCGTTCTTACCGGTTCGATAAATATCGTACCAAGGACAAACCCGAAGACAAACCGGCGTTGCAAAATTTAAATGTCATGTCGGGCAAATCGGCTGGCGCAAAATCGCATTTCGAAACATTATCCAAAATCGCCGATGGCGTGAATTTCACCCGGAATTTAGTGAACGAGCCGCCAAATGTGCTTTATCCGGAAAGCTTTGCCGTGGAAATCAAGAAGTTGACCAAGTTAGGCATCAAAGTTGAAGTATTGGATGAGAAGCAAATCAAAGCCTTGAAAATGGGCGCATTGCTTGGCGTGGCGCAGGGCAGCGTACGTCCGGCGCGCGTTGCGATTATGCAGTATAACGGCGCAAAATCCAAAGGCAAAGCCGGGCCGATTGCCTTGGTCGGCAAAGGGGTCACCTTTGACACTGGCGGTATTTCGATCAAACCCGCCGCCGGGATGGAAGAAATGAAATGGGATATGGCCGGGGCCGGGGCCGTGGTTGGAACGATGATGGCGCTGGCCGGGCGCAAGGCCAAGGTGAATGTGGTCGGTATCGTGGGTCTGGTTGAAAATATGCCCGATGGCAACGCGCAGCGTCCGGGCGATATTGTAACCTCCATGTCGGGCCAAACCGTCGAAGTGTTGAATACCGATGCCGAAGGGCGGATGGTGTTGTGTGATATCATGTGGCATGTGCAGCAGAAATTTAAACCGAGCGTGATGGTGGATCTGGCCACGTTGACCGGCGCCATTCTGGTGGCGTTGGGTCATGAATTCGCCGGGCTGTTCAGCAACGACGACGGATTGTCCAAACAATTGACGGCTTCAGGCGAAGCGGTGGGCGAGCGTTTATGGCGTATGCCGATGTGCGAAGCCTATGACCGCGAGTTGGATGGATTCCAATCCGATTTGAAACATATCGGCAATGGCCGCGAGGCAGGCAGCGCCACGGCAGCCCATTATCTCGGCCGGTTCGTGCAAAAAGGCGTCAAATGGGCGCATCTCGATATCGCTGGAACCGCCTGGTCGAAAAAGGACAATGGCGTCACACCCAAAGGCGCATCGGCATACGGCGTGCGTTTATTGAACCAATGGATCGCGGATAATTTCGAGTAGTGGTGTTTAAAATTCCCCTCCCTTTGGGAGGGGGTAGGGGGAGGGTTAGGCAAGCGGTTTGGCTTATTGATGAAACTGAATTTATCTCTACCGCGCCTATCCCCCTCTGCAAACGCTGTCGCATTTGCGCCTCCCCCAAAGGGGGAGGAATAACCCCCTTGCATTTCAGGCCTTTTCGCTTTATAAGCACCGCAGCAATTATAGGTTTCAGGTTCCAGGTATTAGGTGTCAAAAACAAACTTAACCTGATACCGGAAACCTGGTACCTGACACCTTTTTTATTTTGAGGGACAAAATGGCTATGGCTATCGAACGTACTTTTTCTATTCTGAAACCGGATGCAACCCGCCGCAATTTGACTGGCAAAATCAACGCCAAGATCGAAGATGCCGGCCTGCGCATTATCGCGCAAAAACGCATCCAAATGACCCAAGCGCAAGCGGAAGCATTTTACGGCGTGCATAAAGAACGCCCATTCTTCAAAGATTTGTGCAAATTCATGACCTCGGGCCCCGTAGTGGTTCAAGTATTGGAAGGCGACAATGCCGTTGCCAAATACCGCGAAGTCATGGGCGCAACCAATCCAGCCAACGCCAATCCAGGCACAATCCGCAAAGAATTCGCCGAATCGATCGAAGCGAATTCGGTGCACGGTTCCGATTCCTTGGATAACGCGAAAATTGAAATTAGCCATTTTTTCAAGAACGACGAAATCGTCGGCTAATTTAATTGGCTTAATAATTTTTTTAAACGCACCCAGCTTGGGTGCGTTTTTATTTTCTGACGCGTCGATTGGCAAAAACGGCGGTTGCGAAAACGCGAAAATCTTCGATGCGAGATCCGGAAGAATTCATATAACGATCTAAAGATCCTTCATCTATGGTCAGGTCCGGTTTTTCGCCGCGTAAACGCATAACCAATCCGGGCAGATCGTCAAATTCAATATTGGTCCAAGGCAATACGACAGGTTCCGGCATTTCTTTACTTAACAAAGTTTTTGTTACCGGACGAAATTGGGTCGCGGTCGCAATCGCGCCTTTGCGCGATAAAAATTTTATCCAACGGAATTTTTCCGGCGCGGGTTCAATGTCCGCAGTCATGGTTCGCGCGCCATGTCCTATCAGCCAATTGAATCCGTGAATCATTAAATTAGTGCCGATTCCCTGGTCTTTATATTTCGGATCGATATATAGGAAATAAAAAGTAGATACGGTTGGCGATGTCATCCTTGTATGGATCACCCCTCTGATTTCCTGGGGATTGGTTTTGGAACATGCGGCCCATGTCGCATAAGGCCGATTATTAGGGGTGGTGCCGCATAAAGGGCGTGGAAAACGGTCCCAATTTAAATCCGGCCAATATGGCTGCAATACCTGGTGATGCGCCGCGCACATAGATATTTGATAGGCACTAGTATACATACCAGTTATAGCCGGGCGCTGGTCTTCCGTGGCTTGCTGGATAACATATGGTGCTTCACTGGCGTTCATAACGCCAGTGTAATAAAAATTTAGTTAATGTAAATATAGGCTTATAGGGTATTCTTAAACTAAGAAAAACGCCATTCCAGCCAGCAAGACGACCACGCAGACGATACCGATCACGGTCATGCGTAAAAATGCTTCGTAAGTCTTTTTATTGCCAACATAATAAGCGTCGTTGTTTTGGGTAGGGGCTTTGGCCATGGATTCCTCCGTAATTGACTTAACTATTTACCACAACTTTATTGCCTGTCATCTGAATTCTTCCTTCTGACAGCAATTTCAGCGCCATGGGGTAACACCGATGCTCCGCCGCCAATACCCGCGCCGCCAGGGTTTGTTCATCATCGTCAGGCAAAACGGGCACAGATTGTTGCAATATAATCGGGCCTTCATCCATTTCGGCGGTTACAAAATGCACCGTGCAGCCATGATGGGCATCGCCGGCGGCAAGGGCGCGTTTGTGCGTATCGAGCCCTTTATGGTTCGGCAGTAACGATGGATGAATATTGATTAATTTATTTTTCCAAGTCTCGCAAAATTCCGCGCTTAGTAACCGCATGAAACCGGCAAGGCATACAAGATCGATTTTATTGGCACGCAAAATTTCGGTGATCTTGGCGTCATATTCGCGCCGGTCTTTATATCCTTTGTGCGGCAGAATTTCAGTTTTAACTTTGTATTGTTTGGCGATTTCCAAACCCGGCGCATCGGCGATATTCGATAAAACCAACGCAATTTTTGCCTGATCGATTTCGATATCGGGAATTTCCCCGGCACAACCGCGGAGCAGGGCATGCATGTTGCTGCCCCGGCCAGAGATCAAAATTGCCACACGCAATTTCGAGGGTTCTGGGTTCCGGGTTTTGGGTTTTGGGCTGGACATGGCTTAAATCCCAAACCCCAAACCCCAAACCCCAATACCCATGATTATATCCATGCCGCCTCAAGACCCAGCAAATTGACACTGCGACCGCTTTCCGGACGTGACACGATTTGACCCAAACGGTAAACCGTTTCACCGGAATCTTGCAATGCTTTGGTGACGAAATTGACTTCGTCCGGATCGACCACGGCAATCATGCCGATGCCGCAGTTAAAGGTGCGCACCATTTCATCTACGGGCACGCCGCCGGTTTTCATCAACCATTGGAATACCGGTGGCAATTGCCAGGCGGCCAAATTGATTTCAGCGCAGGCCGATTGCGGCAATACGCGCGGAATATTTTCCACCAAACCGCCGCCAGTAATGTGGGCGAGGGCTTTTAATTTTTGCTGGCGCACCAATGGCAAACAGCTTTGCACATAAATGCGGGTTGGGGTTAACAACGCATCGCCCAATAATTTGTCTTTGGCGAATGGCGCGCTGCCGCGATAATCGAAACCGACATCGCCGACAATTTTACGTACTAATGAAAAGCCATTCGAATGAATGCCGCTGCTGGCCAAGCCCAAAATCACATCGCCAGTTTTTACATTGCTGCCGGTAAGAAGCATATTGCGTTCGACCGCGCCGATGGCGAATCCCGCCAAATCGTAATCTTCGCGTGCATACATGCCCGGCATTTCGGCGGTTTCCCCGCCAACCAAGGCGCAGCCCGCCATGCGGCAGCCATTGGCGATTCCGGCGATCACTTCGCGGGCGATGGCCACATCCAATTGGCCGGTGGCGTAATAATCTAAAAAGATAAGCGGTTCCGCGCCTTGTACGATCAAATCGTTGACGCACATCGCAACCAAATCGATGCCGACCGTATTATGTTTGCCAAATTCGATGGCGACTTTCAATTTGGTGCCGACGCCGTCGGTGGTGGAAATCAATAGCGGGTCCTGATATCCCGCGCCGCGCAGATCGAAAATCGCGCCAAATCCGCCCAGACTTCCGTCCGCGCCGGGGCGGGCCGTTCCCCGCGCCAAAGGCTTAATTACTTCGACCAGCGTATTGCCGGCATCAATATCGACTCCAGATTGTTTATAAGTGCGTTTCATCGGCATCATTGACAGTAAATTCCTTATTTATCGACTAGGCAATGGGGCCGATTTGGCTTACATTGCAGGCGCTGAATCTACCCTAAAACCGCCATAAATTCCAACTCTAATTTGTGCATGAACGCCTTTAAAATAGCGCTTTGTTTCGTTTTTATAATGCTGGCTGGCTGGTGGGCCTCGGTTTTACCCGCCCACGCGCAAAATGACGATTCCGTATTTACCGTCAGCAATGTGCATGTCGAAGTCGAGGCGGCGGATGCCAATACCGCCAAATCCAAGGCCTTGCAACAGGCAAGGCAAGAAGCCTTTCAGATTTTAATCAAGCGTTTGGTCGCGCAATCGAACGCGGAACAGATTAAAAAACTGTCCGCGCAGCCGGCGCAAAAATGGGTGCAGGCGGTGGAATTGCGCAATGAACGCACGACGGCCAGCAAATACAGCGCGGATGTAACGGTGATTTTCAAATCCTCCATGGTCGAAACTTTTTTAGAAGGCCAGGATATTTCCTATACCACCGCGTCCAGCGCGCCATTTTTGGTGATTCCGGTTTATAATCGCGGCGATCAGTGGTTGTTATTGCAAGAAGACAGTTTGTGGCTGTCCGTCTGGCGCAAGATTCAGGATACGAAATCATATGGCCTGGTGCCGATCAAGGTGCCTTTGCCCAGCGTAAAATTGCAGGCGTCCGATATCGCGCCGGAACCGAACCGCGATTATTTACTACAGCTTGCGGCGCAACATGGTCTTGCGCAGGCACTATTGGTCAAAGCCAGCTTGGATGTGTCTAATACCGCGGCCGGTACGGTAACGCGGGTAAAAATGATTGCGGAAAACATTTCGCCGACGATGCAGTCGACGCCGGTCGAATTGGAATATGAGGCGCCACCCAATACCAACCTGATGGAGGTATTCAATACCGCCGCGCACAACCTGTTATCCGCCATCGAAGAGGGTTGGAAAGAAAAATCGGCGGCGAATTTGGGCGACGTTAAAACGGTCGATGTAATGGTGCGGGTGCCGGATATAGGCAATTACATTAATCTATGGCAGCGATTGCAGTCCATGTCCGAGGTGCGCAAGATTCATTTACGGGCGATGACCCGCGATGTTGCGCAATTATCGCTGGATGTCAGCGATAACGGGGATCTTATTGAATTGTTCCGGCGGTATAATTTTGCGCTAACGCAAGGGGCGCAAATCTGGCTATTGCAGCCATTGTAATTTAATAAACGGGGAATCGAATGGTTTTAAGAGCAGATAAGAAACTGGCAGTTTGGTTTTGGGCTTCAATCGCTATCCTGACCTTGGGGGCGCTGTATATTTTACAGGATATTTTGCTGCCCTTTGTATTGGGATTTGTGATTGCCTATTTGCTGGATCCGGTGGTCGATAAATTGGGAAAGCTGGGCAAGCGCAAAGGTTGGCGCAAAATTTTTTCGCGCAGCACCTGCACCCTGATTGCGCTGGCTATTTTTACAACCGTTATCGTTTCGATTATTTCATTGCTCGTTCCGGTATTGCAAAGCCAAGTGCGCAGTATTGTTCAGTCATTTCCGCAATACATGTCCAATTTCATAGAATTGATCCGGCCATATTACGAACCTTTTCTAAGCGAAGTCAGCCAGGATCCCGCCAGTATAAAGGATATCGCCGGCAAGCAAATGACTACCGCGCTGACGATTCTGGATGGCGCCTTCGGCAAGGTAATTGAAAGCGGATCGGTTTTATTATCGCTGTTTTCAGTGGTGATCGTAACGCCGATCGTTTCTTATTATTTGCTGCGCGATTGGGATGGAATTGTCGCCAAGGTTGATGGATGGCTGCCTCGGGAAGAAGCGCCGATTATCCGCCAGCAAATTCGTCTGATCGATGATTGCCTGTCCGGATTTGTGCGTGGACAGGGGATGGTGTGTCTTTGCCTGGGCACGTTTTACGCAACGGTTTTAAGTATTATTGGACTCGAATTCGGCCTGACTATCGGTCTGTTTACGGGATTGATGTCGTTCGTGCCATATTTCGGATCTGGCCTTGGTTTGTTGATCAGTATGCTGGTTGCGGTCAAACAATTCCCGGATTGGTTTTCGGTTGGTCTGGTATTGGGCACATTCATTGTCGGTCAGATTTTGGAAGGTTATGTGTTGTCGCCGCGACTGGTGGGCGAACGCGTCGGGTTGCACGCGGTTTGGATTATCTTTGCGTTGATGGCCGGCGGCAGTTTGTTCGGCTTTGTCGGAATTTTGCTGGCGGTGCCGGTTGCCGCGACTTTGGGCGTGTTATTCCGCTTCATTATCGACCAATATAAAGACAGCCCGATATACAGGGGACGCAAATAGATATGGCCAGCAGGCAAATCAGTTTCGAATGGCCGCATTCAGTATCGATGCGGCGGAACAATTTTGCCGTCAACCCCAGTAATCAGACGGCATTGCAATGGATCGAATCCTGGCCGCATTGGGGATCTTATGCCAGCGTGATTTACGGGCCAAAGGGATCGGGCAAAACGCACCTCGCGCATATTTGGGCGGAAAAATCGCAAGGAGTTTTTTTGGATTCCAAACTGGCGGAAGCCGATTTCATGGCGGTGGCGCAAAAATTTAAATGCCTGGTGATCGATGACGCCGATCAATTCACCAATCAGCAGTTATTGTTCCATACGCTGAATTCCGCCAAAAACAATAACGGATCTTTGTTATTGCTGGCACGTTCTGCAACGCCGCAATGGAAAGTGACGCTGCCCGATTTATCTTCGCGCCTGAACGCCTTGCCGCAAATTGCTATCGCCACGCCGGATCAGGAAATGCTGGCGATTTTGATGACCAAGCAATTCGCGGACCGGCAAATGGCGGTGGATCCTGGCGTTATCGACTATGCGGTGGTGCGGCTAAACCGTTCTTATGCCGCAATTCAGGCCTTTGTGGATATGGCGGATCAGTTTTCCCTGGAAATGAAGCGCCGGGTGACAGTATCATTGGCGCGCGACATCGTTCAGGAATTAGACCGGCATTTCGCCGTTCCCGATGTCCCGGATAAAGCATGACCGAACATAAAACAAAACCAGCCGACGACCCGATCGATTTGCAAAGCCCACGCCGTTTTTTGAACCGCGAATTATCGTCGATCGCTTTTAATCGCCGGGTATTGGAAGAGGCGCAGAATAAAAAAGCACCGGTGCTGGAGAGGGTGAAGTTTTTATCTATTGTCGGCAATAATCTCGATGAA